>JBFYSM010000436.1:0-3980 GCA_041301605.1 Chloroflexota bacterium
CCGGCAGATGGCGTGCTGCTCCCGATCCGGGTTGAGTTTGCGCCTGATGGCGATCAGTGTAATGTCATCGAATTGTTTCTTCCCCCCCATGAAATTCTGCAATTCAATATCGAGTTCGAAAAGCATGCTGAACAGGGAAGTCCAGGGAACCTGCAGGTATTTCAGGAATCTTGCCTCCGAGAACGATTGGTTCTCATTGTTCTGGGCATCCTTTACGCCGTCGGTGAATCCAACCAGGAAGTCACCCTTGTCCAGTTCGACCTGTTCCACCTCGATCCTTACATTCGGGAACAACCCGATGGCGGGGCCTGTAGGCATCAACCTTTGGATCGTTTTGCCTTCCTTATCCATAATAACGGGCGGTTCATGGCCTCCATTCACGTAGAACAATTTCCCGCTTTCCGGGTCCAATATCCCGAATAAGAGCGTGGCAAACATGTTGGAATTTCCATGGATTTCCGCGATGTAATTGTTCGTGTTCAGCACAATGTTCTTCAGCCGGCCTTCTGCAGTTTGCAGGTTGATTTCCGTTTTGCTGAAAGCGCGCAGCAGGCTTCGGAAAAGCACCATGAATAGGGCAGCCCCAACGCCTTTATCGCAGACATCCGCAATGACGAGGGCAACCAGTTTCGAGTTCTCGAATTGGAAAAAATCGTAAAAATCACCGGCAACCTGCCGGGCAGCTTCGAAGTGCGCCGAGATTTCCCAGCCAGGAATATCCGGGATGGCTTCAGGGAAAAAACCGGATTGGATCTGGCGACCGATCTCCAGGTCCCGTTCTGCGACATCCAGGGCTGTTTCCGTTTTGGCGAACAATTGGGCATTGTCGATGGCAGCAGCGATCTGACTGGCAATGATCTCGGCGAGTTTGATATCAGCCTCGCTGAAAATATGGTCGGGATCCAAGGCTGGCATGCCGATGGTGCCGATCGCGTTCCCGCGCGCCAATAGTGGGACGATCATGATCGCTTTCGTCCCGCGTGACTTGGAAAGTTTAGCCAGCAGTTCCATGCGCGGATCTGTTTGCGAATCTTGTATGACGACTGTCTTCTTTTTTTCGATCACTTCCTGGGATGACAGGTTCCCTTCGAGGGGCAACATGATGCCCAGCGCGCTCTCCTCTGTTGGATCTGCGGAGTGGAATGCAACCACCTCCAGGGATTTCCTGTCCTCGGTGATCAGGGCGATCCCGGCGTTTCGGATGGGGAATATCCGGGTTAATTCCACGCATAACGCCTGCAGGATGGCATGCAGGTTCAATGATTGGTTGCTGAGCGTTGCAATTCGGTTCAAGGCGGCCAGTTCCTGGGCGCGCGCTTCGAGATCATCTTTCGTTCGATGCAGGATTTCATCCGCTTTCACCCGGTTGGTAACATCTCTGAGCACTCCCCTGGCCCCAATGACGGTATTCCCTTCAATGATCGGTGACACGGTTGTTTCGCCTACGTGCGCCCTTCCATCCCGAGTGTGGTAGGAATACTGGAACAGCTCGACCGTCCTCTTTGTTTCCATCACCTTCCCGAAATTCAGGAAAACCTGACGGGCGGATTCCCGGTTGGTGAAGTGGCGGAAGTGCTTGCCCAGTACATCTTCTTTCCTCGAAAACCCCAGGTGCTCACAAAAAGCCTTGTTGATGTTGGTAACGTAACCGCGCACATCCACTTCGAAGTAATAATCCTTCAGCGTATCGAGGATGGATGCCAGGTTCTCTTTGGCCGTTGCCAGGTTATCCTCCGCTTGTTTCTGGTGGCTGATATCCATGAATTGGAGCATGCGGCCGGTATCGTGCCCATGTTTGTCCCATATGCCGGATATTCGCACTTCATATGAGTTCCCGTTCACTTGCAGCCTTGCAAACATATCCCGGCTGCCCCTATCGGGATTAGCCAGGCTGTGCAGGATTGTTCCCCGCATCTGCGGATCGTGGTTGAGTAATTCGGCAAGCGGCCGGCCACAAGGGTCCGGGGGATGCAACCCCAGGATTTCGATGGCCGCGGGATTGATATCCATGACCTTGTTTTCGAGATCCAGCACCATGACCCCGTTGGAAAGATGATCCACAATCGTTTCGTGGGCAGTCGGGACGATATCCAGCATGCGACCGGCGAAGATCGCCCAGGTAAAGGCGATGCCGGTGATCGTAAACGTGATCGGGGTGGGGTCTGGAAAGCCGGGGGGAAGCGGCCCAAAGATGTAAAGGATGTTACCGACCAGGGGGGTGATGACGCCGATAATCAGTCCATAGGCCTGGGTGCCATATTTCTTGAAATTCTTGAGCAGGACAAACCCCAGGAAGAGCATGCCCAAGGTGACCAGCAGGTACGAATACAGCGTATGGAACAAGAACAAGGGTCCCGAATCAGAAGCCAGGATCGAGAAGCCATTCAAGGTGATGATCCCGGAAGATGGGAAGAACAGCTTATGGTAGGGATTTGTCAGGATCGCCAAGATTGTCAGGCCGGGTGCTACAAAGTAAAGAAGATGCAACCTTTCCACCTGCTTGCGAAAGTATCCGGTAAATTTGACTGCCAGGAAGAACCAGGCAGTGGGGATGGTAACGATTGCGCCAAAAGCGACGCGGTGCCAGAATAACTGCCACGAGTGATCTGGACTGGCCAACTGGATGGCGTTCGCCAGCGACCAGAATGCCCCCGCAAACACCAGCAGCGATAACACATTGGATTCGGGCTTCTTCCTGGGGCGGCTTTGTACATATATCCCCAGCCAGATGGTGACTAAGGCGGGAATCAACTGCCAGATGAGGTAGGGATTCTCTTGAAATTCCATGATGCCATTATTATATGATAAAAAGGATAAAAAAGGGTTAATTAATTATACAGGATGACTTTTTGCTTGTCGAGTTTGAAAATCAAGAGGCGCCCTCACGGGCGCTCTTTTTTCGATATAGCCTGCCTTGTTTGGAACCAAGCTGGTCGTTCAGAAAGTTTACTTTTCTGGCTTCCAGATCATATTCCAGGGAAGATCCAAAACGGTAGGCGTGGATGTGTTCGTTGTAATTTCCGTGATTTGAGAAGCCCTCAAGGTTCCAAGTGCACCATCGGGGCCAACGTAATGTAGGGCGGCATCTTCGATCGACGCGTATGGGCCATCGGCGCCTCCCATGATGCCCAGAGTAATGATTGCGCCTTGTGTGCTTACAGCACAGACTGTATAACCGGATGGCGTGTTGATATTCATTCCCATGATGACGGCATCCCAACCATTGCTTTCGAGCATATAACATTGAAGGATGGCATGCCCATCGGAATCATCGACGCCGCGCTCATAGATAAGCCATGCTGGGGCGTACTCATTGTCGCCGCGTTCCCGGATATCATAAGCCTCGTCGTACATCATATTGTGGGCCATGAACTGACTGACTTCCTCAATGGTAACCAAACAGGGAAGGATTTCCTCGAAGGTATATTTCGTTCTTGCGCCAGCCGAGGTTGCATCGTCGCAGTAGTTGTTCGTGGGCGTGGCGCGCGGTGTCTCAGTAGGCTGCAACTGATAAGTGGCTGTGCCTATTGGTGGAAGTTCAGTGTTGGTGATTAAGTAAGGAAGACAACCGGTCGACAACAGGGTTATGAAAAGGATGAAGAGATTGACTTTTCTCATAGGAGCTCCTTTCCACGATCATTATCGCGCATTTTACACCAGCAGATCGGTTTCACTTGCTCTCTTTTCGCTTATTTCTTCCCTTACTGAGTATACTTCTTCTGCCACTCGAACAGCTTGTTCAACGCCTCGATGGGTGATAATGAGTTCACATCTATGTTCTTCAATTCATCCAATAGTGGGCTGGTTTCCGGGAAAAGTGCGGCTTGCTGGGCGGCATGTGGGCTGATCTTCACCGCCCGGCCGGATGATTTCTCCAATTCCTGCATGATCTCGTTCGCCCGCTGGATGACGGGGGTGGGGAGCCCGGCCAACTGGGCGACATGGATACCATACGATCGGTCAGCCCCTCCCGGAACGAT
>JBFYSM010000460.1:0-3425 GCA_041301605.1 Chloroflexota bacterium
GAACGGCGCCCCGCAGGTCTTCCTGCTGGCAGCCGCTGGGCTGCTGCTGCTTTCCCTGTACGGGAGGAGCAGGCAGGTACGCGTATAGAGGCGGATTCTGGTTCTCCGGGGATCACCGGAACAGGGATGAAATTCGGGGTATGGGGTGGGCAAAGCCCGCCCCATGCCCGCATATCTTTCCATCCATCCCGGCAACTCCCAATGAGTCCAGATGGTTCCTCTGCTGAAACCCGGGCATATCAGTTAGAATAGTATCGAATTCCAAACGAAGATTCTGATTTAACCAAAGGAGATACCATGCCCAATACCAATCTGCTGAATGCCATCCGCGTTGTCAAGGAAAATGAAAAGATTGCGATGGATAGTTATGCAAAAGCTGCCGCCGAAATTACCAATCCGTTCGGCAAAAAGCTGTTCGAACAACTGAGCGAGTTCGAAAGGTTCCACTACAACAAGCTCACTGCTCTGGAGAAATCTCTCCAGGAGTCTGGCCTCTATATTGAATACGAAGGCAAGGAATTTCCCCTGCCTCCTGCGTTCGAGATCCTGGCTGCCCAGGAACCCCAGAAAAAGAGTGTCATGCACATCATTTCCGATGCCTTGAAACTTGAGAAGCAGGCCCAGAATGCCTATGCTTCCCTGGCAGCTAAAGTTCCCGATCAGCAGGGCCACGATATGTTCATCAAGCTAGCCGATGAAGAACACACCCACTTCCTGATCCTCTCGGATGCCTACTGGTCGCTGAACAATACCGGGAACTGGAAGTGGTCCAACCCATGAACAGGGAGATCCGGTAGCCTTGATAAGAGCCAGCACAGCCAGGCAATAGCTTCCACCGCTGGATGTTGGCAAATAAAAATTCCAGATGCTTTGAGCGTTGCATCTGGAAATTGTGGTTAATATCAACGTCAGTTCATTTTGATTGACCAAGACTCCACTCCACCCAGGCATCCAGCCCTTCACCGGTGCGGCAGGAGAGCGGGAATTCCACCAGGTTGGCGTTCAGCACCTTCACACCCCGGCGAAAATAATCCATGCGGAAATCGATGTAGGGCAGCAGGTCGATCTTGTTGATCACCAGCACATCCACGCCGCGGTACATGCCGGGATATTTATACGGCTTGTCATCCCCTTCCGGTACGGAAGCCACCAGCACCGATTTATGCGTGCCGAGTGCAAAACTGGCCGGGCAAACCAGGTTGCCGACGTTTTCCACGATCAGCAGATCGAACTGGGAAAGATCCAGTTGGTTGAGTGCCTGCTGAAGCATGACCGCATCCAGGTGGCACTCGCCGCCAGTGTTGATCTGGATCGCAGCCTGTGCACCGGCCGCAGCCGCCCGGTCGGCATCGATCGAGGTGGCAATATCCCCGTCGATGACAGCCACGCGCAGCTTCTTTGCCAGGCGCGGCAGGGTTTGCTCGATCAGGGAGGTCTTTCCTGCCCCCGGCGAGGCCATCAGGTTGAGGCTGAAGACTCCAGCTGTATCCAGGCGCTGGCGGTTTTCCTGCGCCAGGCGGTCATTTGCATTCAAGATATTCTCGACAACGGAAACTCTTTGACTCATGCGGTTACCTGCTCCAGTATATTTTTCTATTCCACATCAATTGCATCCATGCGGAACTCTTCCCCGGCGATCACCTTTACGTGCATGCCCTCGCAGTTGGGGCAAACCAACTCATCCCCCGGAGCATACTCCTGGTTGCAGTCCAGGCACAAAATCTTGGCCGGGATGCGCTCGAAATGCAATTTGGCATCTTCGGCGATCGTACCTTTGGCGATGATCTCCCAATAGAACTGCACCGATTCATCCACAATGCTCGAAAGTTGGCCGATTACGAGATAGATATCCGTGATCCGTTTGGCGTTTGCCTGTTCTGCATGTCGCAGGGCAATCTCCAGGATCGATTGGGTGACGGGCAGCTCGTGCATGGGCTGATTATAGCCGTTTTCGATGCCCCCTTCTCCTCACCTGCCATACCCCTTTTTCGCACAATATGGGCGGTCTGTATGGGTATTTTCACCCAAAATTAGTGCTTTACATAGTACTTATGCCCCCCCTTTACACATCTGAGAGGCGATTTCGGTACCGAACTCCTATTCCATAATAGTGCGTTCATTCGCATAATGGGCTATGTCACCTGACCAGAATGTGTTTTCTTATTCGTTCAGGTCAGGTAGAAGAATTAAAAACTGAAAAAGGTAAACCCGGTGAAAGCCGGGGGCGCAAAGCCATGGATCTAAAGCAGAGAGTTGCAATGGTTGCCAGGCTGCCAGTCAAATGGTATCCCGAAAATCGTTATGCCTATTCTGACGACCTGGCCTGCCCAGGACGTTTTTTTCTGCAGATCCCTAACTAAGAAAAGGAGTTCCAATGTTTACAAGTAAACGAGTGTACAATATACTCACCTGTCTAATGGTGTTAGTGTTATTGGTAACCAACAGCACCATCGCTTCGGCAGCTTCCTCAGGCATTACCTATCATGTTTCTGTGGGAGGAAACGATTCTAATCCTGGCACGTTGGCGCAACCGTTGAAAACAATCCAAAAATGCCTGGATCGGGTACAGCCCGGAGATACCTGCGAGATCATGGGCGGAACGTATAACGAATCCCTGACATTGAAAACAAGTGGTACAGTCAGTGCGCCGATTTACCTGCATGGTGATGGCGGGGTAACGGTCAATAGCGGAGCAAACGAAGCCATCAATGTGGGGAGCAATGTTCACTATTACACGATTGAGAATATCAAGTTCATCTCTACCCGCTCTGAATACACCCTTGATTTCCAGGGCGGGTGGGACAGGTTCGGTGATACTGGCAACAATGGCTTCATCCTGCGCGGGCTGTATGTGGAGGGCGGGGTCAATTTCTACGGGCACAATAACCTTGTCGAAAACTCGGAACTCAACGGGCGCGGGGTTGCTCATTCTGGCATCCATGAGCGGGATAAGCCAAGCCATGATAATACCTACCGAAATAACAGGATCCACGACTATACCAGTCGGGGGATATGGTCAATGGATATGACGGCCCGTGACACAGTGGAAGGCAACACCATCTATAACATCGGCGGGTGGGGGATAAACTTTGACGGTGCTTCCTACGGCGAGCAAAGTCACATAGTTCGGGGAAATACGATTTACGCTGTGACCGGTGAGGGCGTGGGCATTCAATTGGAGAACAATTTTGGCACGTTGGTGGATGGCAATACGGTTTACAACGTGACAACGGGAGTGCATACGGTTTCCTACGGGTTGACCGGGTCGCACATTGCCAGCCAGGAGTACAGGCTTACCGATACGGGAAACGTTATCAGCAATAATGTCATCCATGACACAGGAGCGGAAGGTATCCTGTGCCGTTCTGCTCCGGGTGGGAGTGCGATCAATAACACAATTTACAATACGAACACAAGCAGGACAT
>JBFYSM010000465.1:0-4993 GCA_041301605.1 Chloroflexota bacterium
GGCGTGACCGGCCTGGTGCTGGCCATCGTGGTGGGACGCTTCCTGCAAACGCGGCGCAACATCGTGCCCTGGTTCAGCACGTCGCGCCTGATGGTCATCGCCAGTTACGCCATCACCGGCCTGCTGACCCTGCTCATCCCCCGCGATTCCGTGGTGACATCCACTCTCTTGATCTATGCACTGGCCACCCTTCCAATGACCGCCCTGGCCGTGGCCTTCTCGGTGGTGATGAACGCCGTAGCAGGGCCGAAGGGACGCTACGCGCTGCTCAGCCGGCGTTGGGCCATCTTCGGCCTGACCAGCGTGATCGGGACCTTTATCGTCACGCGCGTGATCAACCTGGTCGATTTTCCCCTGAACTATGCGATCATGTTCCTGGGGCTATCGGCTGGCGGTTTGATCAGCTTTTACTTCTCGAGCCGGATCAGCCTCCCCGACCAACTCCCCCCGCCATTGTCCACCAGCCGCTCCGTGCGCGAAAGCCTGCGCAACTACCTGGCCCTGATGCGCAGCCAACCAGCCTTTCTCTCCTTTTCATCCAAACGATTTGTCTATCTCTCAGCGTTGGCATTGAGCGCGCCGATCATGCCGCTCTATCTCGTGCGCCAGGTGGGTGCAACGGACTCACAGATTGGTACGATCAACATGATCTTCACGCTGGTCATGCTGGGCGGGTACTTCCTGTGGCCGTGGGTCTCCCGCAAACGCTCCGGACGCTTCGTCCTGCTCGCCACCACCCTCGGCATCGCATTCTACCCCGCGCTGGCAGCGACCACACTGCAAGTAGGATGGATCATTGTATTTGCCGGGATCGCCGGGTTGTTCCAGGCCGGTCTCGACCTGGTCTTCTTCGATGAACTGATGAAGACCGTCCCGCCGGAATACAGCGCCACCTTCGTATCGTTGGCACAATCGATGCAGTACCTATCCGCCATGATCGCCCCGATGATCGGAACCGCCCTGGCAGGTATCATTGGCCTGGGAGGTGCGCTCTTTGTCAGCGCAGGATTGAGGCTGGTGGGATTCCTGTTGTTCCTGCGGCCAGACAGGCGTAAGCAAAACACAGAGAGTTAGTATTTTGTTAGGCTATGGAGGAAAACATGGAAGCATTCGAAGCCATTCACACCCGCCAATCGATCGGTGAGTTCAAACCGGACCCCGTGCCGCGTGAGTTGATCGAGAAGCTGATATCTGCTGCTGTGCAGGCCCCCAACCACTACAAGGTCCGCCCGTGGCGGTTTATCGTATTGACCGGCGCCGGGCTGGAGAAAATGGGCGAAGTGCTGGCACAATCGTTCGCCGAAAAGTTCCCCACAGCCCCAGCATCCGCGCTGGATAAGGAACGCGCCAAACCATTGCGCGCCCCGCTGATCGTCGCCGTGGGCGTGGATAAGCCAACCGAGCCGAAGGTGCTGGAGATCGAGAACATCTGCGCTGCAGCCGCGGCGGTGGAGAACCTGCTGATCGCGGCACAGGCCGTAGGCCTGGCCGCCAAGTGGCGAACGGGCGAGGATGCCAGCAACCCGCATCTGAAGGAATTCCTGGGATTGGAACCAGACCAGCACCTGATCGCGTTGCTGTACATCGGATATCCGGCCGGGGAAGTCAAACCGGTCGAGCGCCCAGGGTTCGAAGACCGGACGGTGTGGATTAGCTCGTGAGGAAGTGCGTCGCACCTGACCCGTAGCAAATCCCGATTAAACGGATAAAATCAACACGATAGAAAAATACCGTTTAAAAAGGTGCGACGCACCACCTGCAGGTAAAAATGGCTCGCAGAAATGTTCCTTTCCTTCCCAATCAGTACTACCATATCTACAACCGCGGCGCGCACCGGATGGATATCTTCCGCGATGATGCAGATTACCTATTCCTGCTGAAATTGATCAAAGAGCAGGCTCAGCGCTGCAATATTGCTATCATTGCCTATTGCCTGATGTGCAATCACTACCATTTCTTGTTGCGACAGAATGGGGAGATTCAAGTCAGCCGGTTCATGCAGGCGGTTTTCAATGTGTACACAAAAACCTTCAACAGCAGGCATGCACATTCGGGAACACTATTCGAAGGACCGTTCCGGGCAATCTACGTGGATCGGACCGAATATCTCTGGCATCTTTGCCGCTACATCCACCGCAACCCGCTCGAATCTGGGTTGGTGACAAACCCCGACCAGTGGATTTACTCGAATTACCTCGAATTCATCGGGGAACGAAATGGTGTTTTGGTCGATCGGGAGCTCATCAAAATCAATTTTTGCACGCCCGAAGAATATCGGGGTTTTGTTTTGGATTATGTCCCACCCGAAAAGACCCAGAAGGAGTTACGCCATTACCTGTTCTGGGATTGAAAAGTGCGGGTAAAATGGTGGCAAGGTGCCAGCGCGAGGCGTGCGTCGCACCTGCCAGATTGGATCAACCCGATTAAAGGGTAGAATCTGAACAAATGACGAATCCCGTTAAACCAGGTGCGACGCACCAATTCTACAGCACCATCTCCATCGCCAGATCATCCTCATCATCCGATCTATAAACCGGGATACCGCAAAACCCCAATTTCCGGTAAAAAGCCAAAGCCTCCACCTGCACATAATTCGTTTGAAAACGCACGCGCTGATATCCCTTTTGGCGCGCCACATGGAATAATTCCTGTGCGATGCGATAGCCGATCTTACGCCCGTGATATTCCTACAGCAGCCAAATGCGGGGAGGCTGGATGGGGGCGATGGTGATCATAAAAATAAGGTCTGACACTCAGGTCCGCCCCAGCAAATATCTATATTCCCAGCCTTGCCCGTTCTTCTTCCACCACACTTTCATCCAGTTTCTTGAACAGCGGAGCAGGCTGGTTGAGTTTTGTGCCCGGTTTCAATTCACTCGCCTTCCAGTATGTCGGACTGCCAGTTCCACCTACGCGGTAACGCAAACCCTTGTGTGTGCCAAGCGAGTCGCTGATCTCCTCGGTGTATTGTTCACCAAAGAGCGGCGTCTCGTAGCCAAAGAAGCCGTGCAATTTCTGGCTGGTGAACGGCAGGAAGGGGGCAAAGAGCACCTTGAGCGAATCGATGGCTTTCAGGGCGGTATAAATGGACAGGGCAGCCGAATCTTTGTCAATCTTGACCGCCTGCCAGGGAGCCATCTGGTCAAGGTACTGGTTGACGGTCGTCGCCAGGCGGAAGGCCTCCTGCAGGGCAGCGCGCAGCTTCACCATTTCCAGCAACCCGCCCACAGACTGGAACCCGGCCTCGATGGCGACCAGCAGGTCGCGGTCTGCGGAACGCAGCGCAGCCGGATCGATGGCCGGCACATGCTCTTCCCAGTGTTTGTAGGTAAACGAAAGCACCCGGTTGGCCAGGTTGCCCCAGGTGGCCACCAGTTCGCCGTTGTTTTTGGCGACGAACTCAGCCCAATCCCAATCCGAGTCATGGTTTTCCGGCATGTTGACGGTCAGGTAATAACGAAGGGCATCCGGGTCGTAGCGTGTCAGGGCATCCCGGCCCCAGACCGCCCAATTGCGCGAGCCAGAGATCTTATGGCCCTCCAGGTTCATGAACTGGTTGGCTGGGACATCATATGGCAATGTGAGCAGGCCTTCTTCTTCGGAAAAAATCCGCAGGAAATCCTTACCTGCTCCCATCAGCTCGGCCGGCCACATGGCGGTGTGGAAGAAGATATTATCCTTGCCGATGAAGTAGAAGGCGCGCGCAGCCGGATTGACCCACCAATCCTTCCAGGCCTGCGGCTGTCCGCTGACCCTGGCCCACTCGATCGCAGCCGAAAGGTAGCCGATGACCGCTTCGAACCAGACATACAGGCACTTGCCATCCCAGCCCTCGACCGGCACCGGGATGCCCCAATCCAGATCACGCGTGATCGGGCGCGGCTTCAACCCCTCGGCTTCGATCTTGCGGAGCGACTCGCCCAAAACCGTATCACGCATGTACCCGGAACGCTCGCGCAGGAAATTTTTCACATCCGGCTCCAGTTTGGAAAGATCGAGGTAGAAATGCTCGGTTTCGCGCAGTTCGAGGGCGCCATCGCCGGTCTTGGCGTGCGGATCAATCAGTTTCTCCGGCTCGAGCACATTCCCGCAGGCATCGCACTGGTCCGAACGAGCGCCGGCTGTGCCGCAAATATAGCAAGTGCCTTCCACGTAGCGGTCGGGCAGGAATTTTTTAGCAGAGGGGGAATACCACTGCATCGATTTCCGGGTGAACAGGAAACCGTTATCCTTGAGGGCCAGGAAGATCGACTGTGCCACCTTGAAGTGGTTCTCAGTGTTGGTGGTGGTGAACAAATCATACTGGATGCCCAACTGCTGGAACAGGTCGAGGAAGTTATCATGGTAGCCTTTGTAAACTTCCTCCACTGGTTTACCGACTTTATCTGCAGCCAGCGTAACGGGCGTCCCGTGTGAATCGGTGCCGCTGACCATCAGAACTTTGTTGCCCTTGAGACGATGGTAGCGGGCGACGATATCTCCCGGCAGATGTGAGCCGGTGATGTTGCCGACATGGATCTCGGCGTTGGCGTAAGGCCAGGCAATGGCGATGAGAATGTGTTCGGGCATTCTTGCCTCCGTTCTTCTTTTTCCACGAAGGGCACGAAGAACACCAAGGGAAAAAACAAAAGAACTTTGTGTACTTTGTGACCTTTGTGGTGATTAATTCTGAAACCGCAAATAAAAAGGCCGTCCGCATTGCTGGACAGCCCGAATGGATCGATTGCGTTCTGCGAACGCTAATCCTCCGCTGCCCAGGCGCGGTTGCACATATCCATCATGGACATCATCCGCATCAGGGTGGGGAAGGATAGGTTGGCTTGCATGGGCAGTAGTTTACTATGTCCTGCGTTGCGTGGCAAGGCTTGTGTAGGACAAGTCTATACTATAAACTTGTCCTACTGCACCATGCTGCAGATGGGAGTAAAATAACTTCCGAGGACACTCCATGAAACCATTTCAACTCATCTTTTCCTACGCCCGCAAGTACACC
>JBFYSM010000466.1:0-2848 GCA_041301605.1 Chloroflexota bacterium
GAAGGCCAGATCCAGAGCATCGGCCACCGGCAGCACATCCCGCAGAAGTGCTTCCTTTTCCGCCTCCACCTCCTGGGCAGAACTGCGGGCCAGACGCTTTTTTGTGTTCTCCAGATCGGCATCCAGGCGAAGATACTTCTCCTTCCATACCATCGCAACATCCGACAGCCGTTCGTGAGCTGGCGATATCAGTGGATCGTGGTCCACAGTGTCGCCGGCCGGTTGCTCGCCCATGTTTCCCTTTGCATTCCCGGGATTATTTTGCATCTTATCCGCCCATCATCGAGGTGTCGCCGCAGATGATGGCGATCCCTTATCCTCCGACTCTATAAGGATGGTTTGTTATTGCCTGGTCATGGCGGTTCCACACTTCGGGCATTTGCGCTCGACGCAGGGCACGCCGCGTTGGTGTGGTTCCTTCTCTCCGCATTTCGGACACAAGCAGGTTCCGATATCGCCAGCCGCAAGGGGTCCGCCCATGCGACCTCGACCCTGTCCACCACCCTGGCCTTGTCCGCCGCCTTTTCCCGTTCCACCGCGTCCTCTTTCTTTCATTTCGTATTCCTCCTTAGTTTATGCCGTTCATTTTCTGGCCACGCCGCCGGCCGCGACCGCAACAGTCCGGCATGGCAAATCCGTCGTATTCCAAGTTGCCACTGAGCCAAGCCCGAATAACCTCATCCAGATCGCCAGCTGCAAAATGACCATATGGGTTCCATAAGCGGCGACCCGCCCGTGCATTGGTCTGGAAATCCCGCCGGAAACCATAGGCTCTATTATGCTATTTGGAAATTCCCAGTTCCGGCGGGATAGCCGCCAGCGGTTTGGCACGCAATAGCGAGACACTACTCCCTTATTGCGGGTCATGCTATATCGCCGCCGGCCCACACCGGAACGTTGACCGTCTGCTTGTCCTTCACCGGCAGCTCGAGCGGCCCTATCTTGGCCTCATGGGTCTCCTTGGTAAAGCTGAAACTGCCTTACGCCAACCCCAAAACCCCGGCCGCTATCAGCACGATTGCCGCAATCTTGAGTGCATTCATTTTGCCCCCTCCTACGTCAGCCCTGACTTCCCAAAACCGGCGCGCATTCCGTGCCGGCTATTGCTCTAATGATCGCTCCGACATTTGAATCACAGTCCCGCCGCCCTGTGTGCCAGGGCTCTTCATGCGCGGAGTAGTCGGGAGGGATGCCGTTGAACCGGAATTAATTTGAGCATCGAGGAACTCCACACCGACTCCGTATCGAAACGTGGCGGTGCCTTCCAGCTTCTTGCACCACACGACTCTATCCGAGACATGATTCTGGCTCGACATGTAGTCGTTGATCACGATGCGGTTCTGAGCTCCCGAATACAGCTCGAAGAGCGACTTGAAATACATGCCTGTTTCGCTCAGGTTGCGTGATACCGCATAGTAGGGAGAAAGCGTTAGGTCCTCTCCAAGCTGGATGATGTATTCATGGGGAAAACGTTCGCTTCTTCTAAATTCCGGTTTCCTCTGCATGCGGCACCTCACGGCTGGTGTCAGGGTCGACAGGTTTTCCCACGAATAATGGACCTAAAAAGAAAGATTCTACGAAGCTTCCGACGCCACGTCTCTCTGAATGGTGCTAAACAGCCACGCGGCACGGGCGAATCGGAAGGAAGCAAGAACGAAATCATTGGAATGTAGCGATAATACGTATGTTACTATCGTGAAGGAATAATACAAGATGGGATAATTATGGGGTCTTTATGGGGTTTAACCAAATACCTATTGGGGAATGGACGCTATGTGATGAACTACCATTTTTGAAACCTGCTTTTCCCGAAGCCAGCCAGTCCGATCAAACCCAGTCCCAACAAAATCATCCTTGCAGGTTCAGAAACCAATCCACTTATTTGAATTTTTGAACCTGATTCTCTGTTGCCCCTATCACCTCCGCCGCTGTAGGAGAAATGCGCATACCTCGTGACAAACGAATCCTTCAAACTCAAAATCATGGCCCCTCATCAGGCAAAGTACGTTTTAACCGGATGAACCTAAAATAACCACCATTTTGGACCCTCTCGCTTCCCGCAAGGCTGCCGGTCGAAATAGAGCTTCATCTTGCCGTCAGAGGCTGTGGCCACCTCATACCAGTGCTTGCGGATATACATCTCGGGACTGCCGTGATGACACCTGCCGGTTTCACGCCAGGTTCGAAGCACTCCCGTAATGGCGATGGTTCGGCCGCGACACACGAATTCACTCGGTAGCCCCGTCTCTCCGATTGCCAGCGCGCCGTATCTGCAGTTCCGGTTACCGGGCGGATGGCTTCGCTAACGAATCGTTCAAGTATTAGAGTTCACTGATTTCTTCCGGCCATGACACCGCCGTCCACGTCCCAGATGGCACCCGTCACCCAGCTTGCCTCGTCCGAGAGCAAAAAGACGATTGCAGAGGCTACGTCCTGGGGAGTTCCGATACGTCCGATTGGGTGAAAGGCGTTAAAACCCTGAAGGGTCTCATGCACCTTATCCGGGGCAATGAAGGCTTCGTAGATATTGGTTTCCACCACAGCGGGGGCCACGGCGTTTACGCGAATGCCGTGATCGGCCAGTTCCATGGCAAGATGCTGGGTGAAAGCATGCAACCCGGCCTTAGCCATGGAGTATGCCGAGGAGGGTGTCGCCTTGATCGCCTGTCGAGCCCACATCGATCCCACATTGACAATGGCCCCGCCCCCGCTTGCAACCATATTTTTCGCGACCTGCTGTGTCACGAAGAAGGTAGCCCGGTTGAGTCGCATATACGCATCGTAGTCATCGCCGGTATGCTCCAGAAAGGATTTTGGCGAGAAAACTCCTGCGGCGTTGACCAGGCAC
>JBFYSM010000475.1:0-3263 GCA_041301605.1 Chloroflexota bacterium
CGTCGGGTAAACAACGTAAACCAAAATACGGGATGGGCGTCGCTCATCCCGCGTTTTTTTGATGCCATAACGCGGTACAATACAAGACTTATCGAGGTGAAAATGCGTGATTTTCCTGAACCTGCTCCCTATCAACCCCAGCAACCCCAGTTTGTGCGGGTGGGTATTCCAATTGTCAAGCCATATGTCACCTATGCACTTCTCGCGGTTACGATCCTTATCTATCTGGGCCAGATGGCAGGCCAATACCTACTGGGCGCCGATCTGTTGACTGTCTTTGGGGCCAAGTATGGACCCTATATCCGGGCCGGTGAGATTTGGCGGCTCATCACGCCCGTTTTCCTGCACGGTTCGATCTATCATATTGGCTTCAACATGTATGCGCTGTATGCATTTGGCCGCGGGCTGGAATCCCGTTTCGGACACCTGCGATTCGCTGCCCTGTATTTCCTGGCTGGCTTTGCCGGAAATGTGCTCTCCTTTGTTCTAACACCGGCGGCATCTCTTGGCGCATCCACGGCCATCTTTGGCCTGATCACTGCAGAAGGCATTTTCCTTTATCAAAACAGAAAATTACTGGGCCAGCAGGCTAACCGCGCCATCGGCAATATCGTTATGGTGGCAGCCGTCAACCTGTTTCTAGGAATGTCTCCCGGCATCGATAACTGGGGACATACCGGCGGCCTGCTGGGCGGGCTGCTCTTTGCCTGGTTCGGCGGCCCGCGCTGGAAGGTGGAAGGGATGTTCCCATCCTTATATCTGGCTGATGAACGGCAAGGCCATGGATTGTGGGCGGGCGTCGCAGCCGTCTTGATCGTATTCCTGCCCCTGGCTGCAATCGGTTTTCTATATCCTGCGGGATAACTTCCAACAGAAAACATCCTGCGGAAAGCGCTTCTGCAGGATGTTTTTGATTCAGGGGAATTCACGAAGTTCACGAAGAAACACGAAGGAGCATCGATTGCGCTCGGATTCTCTTAAAAAAACGGCAATCCTTTTTTCGTGCCCTTCGTGTAACTTTGTGGATAAAGGATCACCCTATCGCTTCCTTCAACTTCCTCGCCAGCTTTCCGAAATGCGCCGTATAGCGCATATCATCCGTACGCGGGCGCTGGAGATCCACCTTCAAATCCAGTTTGATGCTGCCAGGCCGCTGGGTCATCACCAGGACGCGATCGGCCAGGAAGAGCGCCTCGGATATGGAGTGCGTGACCATGATGACCGTCTTGCGACGCGCCTGCCAGATGCGCGAAAGCTCGCTCCACATGCGTTCGCGTGTCAGGGCATCCAGCGAACCGAAGGGTTCATCCAGCAGGAGGATATCCGGGTCGTGGATCAGGGCGCGGGCGATGGCCACCCGTTGGGCCATCCCGCCAGAGAGATCGCGCGGCCAGGAACGCTCGAAACCCTGCAAGCCAACCAGGTCGACCATCTCTTGCGCTTTCTCACGCATCATCTGTCGATCCAGGCTTTGCAGTTCAAGCGGTAAAGCGATGTTCTCCAATACCGTCCGCCAGGGCATCAGGTTCGCCAACTGAAAAACGAAACCGACCCGCGGCCTGCCCCCGGGATAAGTCACTTCACCGAGTGTCGGCTTGAGCAACCCGGCCAGGAGGCGCAGCAGCGTGCTTTTGCCCGAACCGGAAGGTCCCAGCACGCACACGAATTCCTGGGCGGCTACCGTGAATGAGACCCGGTCGAGTGCATGCAAGTCTCCATTCCCATCCTGGAAGATGGTGGATAGTTCGCGAACGAATAGGATTGGGTGTGTTGTAGTCATGGTGGAAATCATCCTTGCAAAGGTCACCGATGCATCAAGCGGCGCTGGATATCAACCTTCGCAAGGATCAACGCTCATGGGATGAACTGGTTGGTAAAAGCTTTCTCCAGGTTGAGCTCGGTACTCAGCAAGCCCATATCCAGCAGGATCGCCTGCATATTCTCCCAGGCAACCGGATCGGAGTAGCCAAGCCGATCGCCGCGCCAGAGTTCGATCGAACGGGCCAGCACCTGCTGCTGGATGGCTGCATCCGTCTCCGACAGGCTGGAGAGGTTTTCCACATGGTTCTTGCAGATTTCATACGCCCCATCCGGATCCTGGATGACATCCACAATGCCGCGCAGGATGGCATTCACCATTCCCTGTACCAGTTCTGGGTTCCGTTCGATGATGGTTTCATTGGTCAGCAGGCCATTCGATGCCAGTTGGACATGGTCCGCGACCCGCAGTTCATTCAACTCGTAGCCCCGGGCGCGCAACTGGACCGGTTCGTTGGCGGTGTAGACCGAGACAGCCTCATCCCGGTCCGTTGCCAATGCCTCAACCTGGGTATAGCCGATCGAATCCAGGGAAACATCCGATTCTTCCAGCCCGGCGGCGTATAAGAGGGCGCGCAGCCCGATGTAATTTGCCCCGTACAGCCCCGGCAGGCCGATCTGTTTCCCTGCCAGGTCCTGCGGCGTGAGGATATTCTGCTCCACTTTGGAAACCACCGAAACCGGGTACTGCTGGTACCAGGCCATGGCGTAAACAACCGGCAATCCCTGGCCGCGCGCCAGGAGCACCTGCTCGCCGGAGACAACTGCAAACTGGAGTTCATTGGCACCAACCAGGGCGGTCGCGTCGGTCTCGAAGGAATAATCGAATTCGACCTCAATCCCTTCTTCACTGAAATAGCCTTTCTCAACGGCCACATACAGCGGGGCAAACTGTACGTTGGGGATGTATCCCAACGGCAAACGAATGTGAACAAGCGGTTGGTTCGCTGTTGGTTGTGCCGGAGTGCAGCCCGCCAGGATAAGCAAAATAAAGAGCGAAGCCCCGAAGATGAGGAAAAAGAATTTTCTCTGCATTGCAATACTCCTTCTGTTCTACTGATCACTGAACACTGATTACTATTTACGCCACTCCTGCCAGCGCAGGAAACGCCCCTCCATCCAGGTCACCACGCCATACAACGCCAGCGCCAGCAATACCAGGGTGAAAACGGCCACGAAGACCAGGGCGGTATCGTACTGTCCCCGCCCCACATTGACCAGGAAACCCAGGCCGCGGTCCGAACCGGTCAGTTCGCCGACAACCGCACCGATGACCGAGAGCGTCGCGCCGATGCGCAGTCCGCCCAAGAAGATGGGCAAGGCAGCCGGCACTTCCAACAAGCGCAAGGTCTGGCCGCGCGTGGCCCGCAGGGAGCGCATCAGGTCGCGCAGGTCGCGCGAGACCGCCCGCACGCCTACAACCGTATTCACCAGCACGGGGAAGA
>JBFYSM010000534.1:0-10467 GCA_041301605.1 Chloroflexota bacterium
TGGTGGGCGGGTGAAATCCGCCCACCACACCCTCGAATCCTTCCCAACCGCATAGCTCCTCATAAGATTACGAAAGAAAAGGCACAGCAGCCTGGGGCAGCAGTGCCAGAGAAGGAATTCACATCGGTTATCACTATACAACAAATCGAGGGGCAAAGTCAAGTAGGTAAACGAACTCTAATCAAAGATTAATCTTTGTTCAGGGGCTAGTAACCTGAAAGATTGATGCAAAGTCATATCGTGGGTCGAGTAGGCAGCCTTTTTCACCGTATCGAGACCAACAATTAGCGGAAAACTCAAGAATTTGGTCTCGATACACCCCTCAAAAAACATTCGGGGCTACTCAACCACCAATGTATTCGAAAGTGTCAGGTGGCTGGTTCTGGTGTAACCAAGTTTTCCGCTACTGCGCGTGCTGGGACCGCAGAGAAATAAACGAATATGTTTGACTTTTCAGGATGCGTTGTGTAAAATTGGGCAGTTGTAGCCCCGGTCAGCTTCACCAAAGGAAAGCATGACTCAAATGGGTTGCGCAGAAACACCGCGATGGTGTTTTTATATTTTATATGCCGGAGGGAACATGAATATCTTGGGACTCGCCAAACATGGGCTCAATAACTTTGAGCAGATCGCAATCGTTGGCGTCGTAGTTACCGCGTTCATTAGCCTGTTGTATGCCTGGCTGTTGCGCGGTAACGTGCTTAATAAGGACAAGGGCACCCAGAAAATGCAGGAAGTATGGGATGCCATCCGGATCGGTGCAGATTCCTATCTGAGCCGGCAGTTGAAAACCATCCTGCCTCTCATTGCCGTATTGACTGTTGTTCTGTTCTTGAGTGTTTACGTTGTTCCACCATCCCATGAGGCAACTGTTGAGTTCGGCGATAACGCTCAGATCATTGTCGCCGTGGGCCGTACGATTGCCTTCATTATGGGCGCATCCTTCTCGTTGCTGGTGGGGCAGTTGGGCATGCGAATGGCCATCCAGGCCAATATCCGTTCTGCATCTGCTGCCCGCCGCAGCCTGAATGAATCCCTGACCATCGCTTACTATTCCGGAACGATCACCGGGATGTTGACGGATGGCCTTGGATTGTTTGGCGGTACTGTGATTTTTATTATTTTCGGCACCGCCGCCCCAGATGCCTTGCTGGGCTTTGGCTTTGGCGGCACGTTGCTGGCGTTGTTCATGCGCGTGGGAGGCGGCATCTTTACCAAGGCCGCGGATGTCGGTGCTGACCTGGTGGGTAAGGTCGAGAAGGATATCCCGGAAGACGATCCGCGCAATGCTGCGGTTATCGCAGATCTGGTGGGCGATAATGTGGGCGACTGCGCCGGTATGGCAGCCGATATCTTCGAGTCATACGAGGTGACCATCGTCTCTGGTCTGATCCTTGGCTTGACCTTGGTGGCTGCTACCGGCGACTTGAAGTGGATCGTGTATCCACTCATCATCCGTGCCATCGGGGTGATCTCCTCCATCCTGGGAACGTTTACGGTTCCCATCTGGGAGAAGATGCCAAAGAAGGGCCTCTTTGGATTCCTGCACGCCCACGATGCCGAGGATGCCATGTTCCGTTCCTACGAGGTTTCCAGCGTCAATACGATCCTGTGGTCGTTCCTGCTGGCCATCTTGTATTGCCACGACTGGCGCATGGCGATGTTGACTTCCATCGGCGTGGGCCTGGCGGTGGCCTTCAACCCGCTGACTTCCTACTTCACCTCAACCAAGCGGAAGCCGGTCAAGGAAATTGTCGAGTCCACCTCTACCGGCCCGGCGACAACCATCCTTTCTGGCCTCTCGGTTGGAATGGAATCGAGCGTTTGGGCGCTGGTGGTGATTGTGATCAGTTTCGTTTTTGCCCTCCTGCTTTATAACGACCAGGGAGGAGCATACGTGCTCTACGCGGTTGCCATGATCGGTATCGGTATGTTGAGTCACACCGGTAACAACGTAGCCATGGATTCCTACGGCCCGATTTCGGATAATGCCAACGGCATTGGCGAGATGGCCTGGCACGACATGCACGATGAGGAAACCAGGAAAGCCCGTCAGATCATGGCTGACCTGGATGCAGTCGGTAATACGACCAAGGCGATCACCAAGGGTGTGGCGATTGCTTCAGCGGTGATTGCGGCCGTCAGCCTGTTTGCCTCGTTCTTCATAGATGTTGGTCGCGTGCAGCAAGCAGCCAATGATGTGGCTACGGCTGCAGGTCAGGCACTCCCGTTCAAACAGTTATTGAGTGATACCGGGATCCGCGTCTCACAACTGCCAGTCTTTGTCGGACTGCTGCTGGGCGGGGCGCTGCCCTGGTTATTCGGTTCACTATCCATCAAGGCAGTCAGCCGAGCCGCCAGCCTGATCGTACATGAAGTCCGCCGCCAGTTCAAGATCCCCGGCCTGATGGAAGGGAAAGTCAAGCCGGATTATGCCCGTGTGGTCGGCATCTCCACGGAAGCTGCGCAGAAAGAGCTCGTCCCGTTGGCTTTGATTTCCGTGCTAACCCCGTTGGCGCTTGGCCTGATGCTGGGCGTGGAAGCCCTGGCTGGGTTCTGCGCCGGCATCATCTTGAGCGGACAGTTGTTGGCGGTCTTCATGGCCAACGCGGGTGGTGCTTGGGATAATGCGAAGAAATCCATCGAAGATGAGCCGCGCGACCTGGAAGCCAACACCGGCAAGGGTTCTGAGCGGCATAAGGCAAGCGTGGTGGGCGATACCGTCGGTGATCCGCTCAAGGATACCGCAGGGCCAGCCCTCAACCCCATGATCAAGGTGGTTAACCTGGTTTCTCTGTTGGCTGCACCGATCATTGTCAAGTACGCCGGCGCGACTGGTGTAACCCTGTACGTGGTCTGGGGCCTGGCGCTGGTGATGCTGGCAGTGGTCGGTTGGGCGATCGTCCGCTCGAAGGCTCCCACTAAAGCATTGAAGGAAGACTAATGGATTGAACAAGTGTCCTGCGGCCTCCCGTAACAGGGAGGCCGCATTGTTTCCCGACGCTTTTCCCGGGCGGGGGTTTACCCATATAGATGGGTTGGCTTGCAGGTTTCTTTTTGCCCGGCTATAATCCCGTCGCTATCTTCGAGATAAGGAGCTTATGATGACAAGAAACTTGTATCCTGTTGCGTTGGTTTTGGCCATCCTGGTAATCTTGCTCGCTGCCTGTGGCGGCGGCGTTTCCGGTTCGGTTCGCGCCGTGGAAGATTACCTGAATGCCCTGGTTAGCAAGGATGATGCCCTCGTTTCGTCCCTTTCGTGTGCGGACTGGGAAACGATGGCCCTGCTCGAACTCGATTCATTCCAGGCTGTCGAAACCCGCCTGGAAGGCCTGATCTGCTCCGATGCGGGCACTGATGGCGATACGTTCCTGGTCAATTGCCAGGGCAAGATCATTGCCACCTACAACGATGAAGATCAGGAACTCGATCTTTCCTTGCGGACCTACGAAGTTGTGCAAGAGGGCGGGGAATACCTGGTTTGCGGGTATCGATGAAAATCCGCATTTTCACACGTGAAAACCTGCTGGCGCTGGTCTTTTGCCTGATCCTGGTCATGTTGGTGATCCTCACTGCGGATAGCGCCCCCATCTGGATCTACCAGGGCTTTTAGATGACGCTTCCGCACATCCTGGTCTTCGGCGCGGCCGCGTTGCTGGTTGGCCTGTTGACGCGCAACCGGAACCGCCTCTACCCGATGCTGGCGATCAGTATCCTGGCAGTCTATACCCTCCAGCCGGCGCTCCCGGTTCGGGGCCTGGACTTCTGGCTGCCGACCGCAACCCTGGTCCTGGCAGCCCTCTCCTGGTTTGTCACGGCTTCCCCCACCGAACGCTCTTTACGAGGACAGTGGCCCACCGTCGGCTTGCTGGCGGGGATCGTTGCCATCCTGGCATCCACCCGCTACATCGATCTCCCATTCTTGCTGACTGCCGGGCGGCCGCCGCAGGTCCAGCAGGTGGCAGTCGCGCTGGTTGGGGCGGGCTTGTTGGGGATCATATTTTCGCGTGCTCCAAAGTGGCTCCTGGGCGTGTGGCTGGTGCTGCTCCTCGTTATCTTCCTGGTGTTGAAGACCCCGGCGTTGGCGGCGATGGCTGGCAGTATCCTGCGGGGATGGACACAGCAATCCCGGGAACTGGCGTCTGCAGTGGATGTGCGCTGGCTGGGCTTTTCCTACGTGGCCTTCCGCATCATCCACACGATCCGCGACCGGCAGTCCGGTAGGCTGCCGGCAGTGTCCCTTGGCGAATATGTAACGTATGTGATCTTCTTCCCTTCACTGACTGCCGGGCCTATCGACAGGCTGGAGCGTTTCACCCAGGATTTGCGCAAACCCCTGTCGCTGACTTCCGGCGACCTCCTCCGGGCTGGCGAGCGGCTGGTGGTTGGCTTGTTCAAGAAATTCATCGTGGCTGACAGCCTGGCCCTGATCGCCTTGAATGCGACCAATGCCGGCCAGGTGCAGTCTGCCGGCTGGATGTGGGTGCTCCTGTACGCCTATTCCTTCCAGATCTTTTTCGATTTCAGCGGTTATACGGATGTTGCCATTGGCATCGGCCTGCTGGTTGGGATCAAGTTGCCGGAGAACTTCAACGCTCCTTATCGCAAGCCCAACCTGACCCAGTTCTGGAATAACTGGCACATGACCCTGACCCAGTGGTTCCGGGCTTATTTCTTCAACCCGATCACCCGCTCCCTGCGTTCGAAGAAGGTTCCCATCCCGATCATCATTTTTGTGACGCAGATCGCAACCATGATGTTGATCGGGCTCTGGCACGGCGTCACCTGGAATTTCGTGCTGTGGGGGTTGTGGCATGGACTGGGATTGTTCATCCATAACCGCTGGTCGGAATGGACGCGTGCCCGCGCGGCCGCCTGGGCTATCACAAAGGCGCGCCAGGTTATCTTGAATGTCAGCGGGGCACTGCTTACTTTCCACTTCGTTGCGCTGGGCTGGGTATTCTTCGCCCTTCCAACTCCTGATGTTTCCTGGAAGGTGCTGTTGACATTATTCGGGGCAGGTTCATGATGGATAACGGTAAACAGGTTCAGGGTCCGGTCAGTTTCGTGCGGGTGCTGCTCAAGGGGTTGCTGCTCTTCGCACTTGTCAACCTTTTGTTCGCCTGGTGGGATCCGGGTGGCCTGGGGAAATTATCGGCATACAACATCCTGTTCCGGGGACGCGAGCGTCTCCCGTTCGGCGAGAGCCCATCCCAATCTTACAACTTGAGCCTGCTGGACCTGGATGCGATGTTCGCTTCGCATAAGCTGGATGGCCTGCCCAAACCGGCCACGGAGTACCGGGTGATCGTTATCGGCGATTCGTCTGTGTGGGGGACGTTGCTGAGACCCGAAGAGACCCTGGCGGGCCAGTTGGATGCTGCCGGGCTGGCGGCCTGCCACGGGCGGCAGGTGCGGGTCTATAACCTGGGGTATCCGACCATTTCGTTGTTCAAGGATTTGATGTTCCTGGAGCGGGCGATGGATTACGAGCCGGACCTGATCGTCTGGCCGATGACGCTCGAAGCCTTCCCGCTCGACAAGCAGTTGACCTCGCCAATCGTTTCGTACAATGCAGAGACGGCGCGGGCCCTGATCGAAAAGTATGGCCTGTCGCTGGATGTCCATGATCCCGCCCTGGTTGAAGCAGGTTTCTGGCAGGGGACGATCATCGGGCAGCGGCGCAACCTGGCCGACCTGATCCGCCTGCAATTGTACGGTGTCATGTGGGCGGCCACGGGCATCGACCAGGTTTACCCTTCGGATTACACGCCTGCCCAGGTGGATTTCGATCCGGATGAGTCCTTCCACGATTTCGAGCCGCCCGTGCTGGATGGATCGCAACTGGCTTTCGAGATCATCGCAACGGGTTTGCAGGCGGCTGGCGGAACGCCCGTGCTGATCGTCAATGAACCCATGCTGGTCAGCACCGGCCAGAACAGCGACCTCCGGTATAATTTTTACTACCCGCGCTGGGCGTATGACCAGTATCGCCAGATGATGGCTGAACACAGCGCCCAGGGCGGCTGGACTTATCTCGATCTCTGGGATATTGTCCCTAACAATGAATTTACCAACAGTGCCATCCACATGACGCCGGTGGGGGAGGGGTACATGGTTGGGCAGGTTGGAACCAATATTCTTGAAAAGGCATGTGAGGCACGATGAAGACTGCAGTTATAGTGATCCTTACCGGTATCCTGCTTGCGGCTTGCAGCGGAGGAATTGCACCATCAACTCCTGATGCTCCTCCACAGGTGATGGTTGCAACGCATACTGCTGCTCCAACCGCAACGCTCGATCCCTTCGAAACACCGCAGCCAACGGCGACATCGACGCCTATCCCCACGCCCCGGCCTACACTGGCCCCAAACGCCTGGATGGATATGCCCCCTGTGCCCGACTCGGTTAGCCAGCGGGTCTTGGATGTTTACCAGTTGGGTCAATCCCTCGGGAATGATCCGCAGGCATTCTCGCGCATGGGCGATTGTGACAGCCTGCCGTTCTCCTTCCTCGGGGATTTCGATGAAGGCCCGGATGCGTACAACCTGGGCGAGTATTCTTATCTGAGCGAAGTGATCGACTACTTCCAGGGTTCATATGAACGGCAGGGTGCGGCTGCCAGGGATGCCTTCAACTCTGCCACTGCCCTGATCCCGCCGTGGGGAGGGGATGCGCAGTACCAGGGCTATATCTCCCAATGCCAGTTTGGCGAAAGCGCAATGGCCTGCGAGGTGCGTTTGAACCGTCCATCATTCATGTTGATTGCGCTGGGCACCAATGATTTCGGTCAGCCGGAACGGTTCGAGAACAACATGCGCATGATCATCGAGTACCTGATGTCGAACGGTGTTGTCCCGGTATTGGGCACGAAGGCCGATAACCTGGAGATGGATCACGAGATCAATTCCATTATTGCCAGCCTTGCTTATGAGTATGAAATCCCGCTCTGGAACTTCTGGGCTGCCGTCCAGGATCTGCCCAACCAGGGCATCCGCCCGGACGATGGGTATCATCCTACTCATCCGGGATTCGATGATGGGATGCCCAACGATTTCAGCAGTCGGAATAAAATGACATACGCATTCCCCTGGCGAAACCTGACTGCGCTCCAGGTGCTCAACCTGCTCATGCGGAGCGTCAATCCATAGAACAAGGAGTATCTTCCATGAACGACATTTCAACAACCCTCAACGAATACATCGCAAACGAAATCCTGAAGCAGCCCGGCCGCGTCATCAACCCGGATGAACCATTGATCTCCGGCGGCATCATCGATTCCTTCCACCTCGTGGACCTGGCGCTTTTTGTCGAAGATACCTTCGGGGTCCATATCGACGACTCTGAACTGAACGCCGATACGTTCGATACGCTCAACCAATTGGTGGCGTTGATCCAGGCCCGAAAACCCTGATCCATGACTACGTTCTCCCATTTGCTTCGAAGGTTTTATGAAGAGACCCCGGATCGTGTTGCTGTCTATTTACAGCATGCCGGGCAGGAAGATCTCCCGGTCACGTACCGGGACCTGTTGAAAGGCGCAGCCGGATACGCGCGTACCTACGCCCGGGCCGGGGTTCAGCCTGGCGATGTGGTGCTGCTCATCCTCCAGCACGGGATCGACCTGATCTATTCCTATTTCGGCGCGGTGCTTCATGGGGCTATCCCTGCCATCATGCCGTACTTGACCGAGAAACTGCTCCCTGAACGTTACCGATCTGATCTGGCTTCCCTCCTGGGGATCACGCGGCCGGCAGCCATTATTACATATCCGGACTTTGAGCAGGAGGTAAGGGCTGCCTTGAAAGAGGGCGATTCAGTCCGGGCGGTTATCGTTTCTTCCGAAGCGGACCAGCCTGCGGATCCGGATTTCGAGTCGCTGCCGGGGATGCAGCGCCGGGCGGAAGATATCGTTCTTCTCCAACATTCGTCCGGCACGACCGGTCTTCAGAAGGGCGTGGCCTTATCCCACCAGGCTGTCATCAACCAATTGGAGAGTTACCGGCTGGCGTTGCATTTGACAGATGAAGATGTGGTTGTTTCATGGCTTCCGCTCTACCATGATATGGGGCTGATTGCATGTTACCTGCT
Organism: Chloroflexota bacterium; assembly: GCA_041301605.1. Classification (GTDB taxonomy): domain Bacteria; phylum Chloroflexota; class Anaerolineae; order Anaerolineales; family Villigracilaceae; genus VGNO01. Next base: position 8,092 of record JBFYSM010000534.1, read on the forward strand.
GCCCATCCTGCTGGGTGTTCCGCTGGTGTTATTATCCCCGTTTGATTGGGTGCGGGCTCCTTATCGCCTTATGCAGGCTGTCTCGCGATACGGGGGAACGCTTTCCTGGCTGCCGAATTTTGCCTATAACTTCTGTGCCCAAAAAGTCCGCGACCGTGACCTGGATGGGATCGATCTTTCTTCATGGCGTGCCATCAGCAATTGTTCCGAACCCATGCGCTGGGAGAGTCACCAGGCATTCTATGAGCGTTTCAAAGATTATGGCCTCCGTTACGAAGCCCTGACCACCTGCTATGCAATGGCTGAAAATGTCTTTGCCGTCACACAGGGAGGCATCGATGCTCCGGTAGTGGTGGATGAGATAGACCGTGAAGGATTGCAGATCGAGCGGGTTGCCCGCCCAGGTAAGCCGGACCGGGATGTAATCAAGATGCTGTCAGCTGGCCGCCCCATCTCGAGTGTCCGAGTGCGGGTTCTGAATGAAAAAAGCCAGGATGTGCCTGATCGCGTGATTGGCGAACTCGCCCTGCAAAGCGATTGCATGCTTACCGGCTATTACAACCGTCCGGATGCAACCAAAAAAGCTTTCCTGGATGGCTGGTATTTAACCGGCGACTTCGGTTATATGGCGGATGGGGAAGTCTATGTAACCGGGCGTAAAAAGGATTTGATCATCGTTGGCGGCAAGAACGTATATCCGCAGGATATCGAGCAGCTTGCCATGGATGTGCCCGGCATCCATCCGGGGCGCGTGGTATGTTTCGGGGTCTATAACGAAGCGGCTGGCACGGAAGATGTTGTCGTTGTTGGCGAAGTCGAAACCAGAGATTTACAGGAAAGATATAAGATCGCCGACCAGGTGCGCCAGGTTGTCACGCGTGGGTCTGCGATCGCGCTTCGGCATGTGTATCTGGTTGATCCTCCCTGGCTGATCAAAACTTCAAGCGGGAAGACAGCCCGCTTGGCGAACCGGGACAAATACCTGGCCGAGATGAAGGAACAAAGATAAAAAAACGCCCTCGCATGTGCGGGGGCGATTGTCTTGGGTATCTTATCCGGTTGGCATCCGGTTTTCCAGGGTGCGGTTCAGGATCTCTTCCTGTTCCTGAGAGACAGATATCTTTGCCTTCTTGTTCTTGGCGTTATCCCTTTGATTGGCACGTTCCTGAGCGGCGCGGAATGCATGTTCCATGGAGGTTGGTTCGGGTTCTGCTGGTTTGCCCTCTTCGATATTGGCTTCATCCTTGGCTTTTCCCTTCTTGCCGCGACCTTTGCGCGTCTCTTTAGCACTTTCTTTCAGGATTTCTTCCGGTTTGGGCGTGGCAGCTTTAATGCTCAGGCGAATCTGCTTCTTGCGGCGGTTGACCTCCAGTATCTTGGCTTCGACTTCTTCGCCTTCCTTCAGGATTTCATTCGGATTCTTCAGGTATCCGTGCGTGATCTCGCTGACATGAACCAGGCCAGGTCTCTCTGCGCCGATATCCACAAATGCTCCATATGTTTCCAGGCGTTCCACCTTCCCCTTGACCATCATATCTGGCTTCATTTCCCTCCACTCCAATGCCAGTGGTTCAATCATGGTTACTTCGATGCTATCTTTCAAAACGCGCCGTACCCATACCTCCACGCTATCCCCCGTTTTGACAACATCTTCCACTCGATTGACAGGTTCTTTACGCAATTGTGAGATATGGATAATACCCGGAACTTCTTGCCCGATATCAACAACTACACCAGCCAGTGTTGTTTTGATTACTTTACCCGTGAATCGCATCTTGGGTTCTATCACGCCTTCGTTCGCGGGGGTTGTTGTAGGGTCCATGGTACTATCTCCGTATTTCTGAATAAATGCCGAAGGACGATTATACATGTTTCGGGGTGAACAGTCAAATTTGAATTTGTGGTTCTCTGGGAATCGCCGGAAGAGGAAGGAAATTGGGGGTATGGGGCGGGCGGAGCCCGCCCCATACCCCCAATATCTTTTCATCCATCACGGCAACTCCCAGAGAGCCCTGATTTGCGGGAGTGTCTACTTGGGCTTTGATTCATTCTTCAAGGGCAAAATTTCAGACAAGCCCACTATTTTAGATCCCTGATTTGCTGGGTGTGGGAATTTCTTTAATCCGCGTTCGTTTTTTTGTTGACCCTGCTCCTTCTTCGTGTTAAACTTACCAATTGCTAACTTGATGAAGACACGCATCTGGAAGGTTTCACTTTTGCTCCTTATCTCAACGGCCCTTGCCGGACCTGCCGCCGCGCAGCAGATCGAACCGTCCATCACCTACCCGGCCGCTGGTGATGCCATCCAAGGCACGGTGACGATCCTCGGTGTGAGCCACAAAACTGGCAGATCGGAAGAGCACACCTCAGAACTCC
>JBFYSM010000489.1:0-2973 GCA_041301605.1 Chloroflexota bacterium
GCGTGACCACCATTACGTGTTCAAAATACTCTTCACCGATGAACCCTTGATAGAGATAGAGCACATCCCCCGGCAGGAGCGGGAACTGGCGGTAATCCACGGCGTCGATGCGTTTCTCGACTTTCAGCCATTCGAAATATGTGCGCGGGAAGGTCCGCTCAAGCAGCCCCCCATCTTCGCGCGGATTGAGCAGCCAGTAGTCACGCAGATCGGTGTACTTGCTGACCAGGCCGGCATCCCGCAGGATGGCGAATGCCAGCGGGCCGCACATGGCCTTGGCCGTACCACCGGGAGCAAATTGCAAGGACCTGGCAACAGCGTTTGCCCCGGCATCATCATCTGCCAGGTATTGGAGCGAGGCCTGGAACAATGCCTCCTGCTGGACAAGCGCCGGGTCACGCGTTGGGGTTGGGGATAAGGTGGATGTGGGTGTGGCTGCCGGCGGGAGAGGGGTAACGGTGGCAGGCAACGGGGTGGAGGAAGCCGCGGGAACGGTGGCCGTTTGCACATCCGGGCCGGATCCGCAGCCGGCCACCAGAACCAGAACGAGTGCCAGCAGAAACATTTTGTGGCGAACGATCATTCGGAGGCCATTTTATGCTTGAAATCCAACAACGCAGTGATTGGCGTGGGGTCCACGCCATAAGCCATGGCCAGGTAGAAGGCCAGGTAATCCCCAAAGTGCAGGGCTGTCCACATATGATCCAGGCGTGACGTACCCTGCGCATCGTACCAGTCGGTACGCAAACCTTCGAGCATGTAGGCTTTCTGGGTCAGGTCGATCCGTTTGCGGTTGCGGGGATGATCGGACGGCGCGCGCAGGAAGAGTGTACAAGTACGGGAAAGGGTTTCGGCAGGGTTGAGCAGGCCGGCCAGTGAATTGTGATCGGCCTCGGGGATGGCATCGAAGCCGGCGCCGGCCTTGGCCAGTTCATTGATCTGCCCCTTCCAGCGACGGGCAACCGGGGCCAGCAGGCCGGAGCCGATCACGTTGACCCACTGTCCCACCAGTTGACCGGCCATGCGTTTTGCCAGGTTGCGGGCGATGGGCACATCCGCCCCCAGGGTCTTCTGCTGTTCCTGCATCACGACAACGGCGGATTTCACTTCAACGGATAATGTTTCGGGCGAGGCGACCAACCCCAGGCGGGAAAACAGGGCCAGCAGCAGCCCGAAGGAATAACCAACCGCAGCGCGCGGCATGCCGTGGTGCTCGAAGGTCCAGACCGGCATCCCGGCTGCCTCGGCTTTTTGTGCCAGTTGGCCGCCCGTGCAGATGGCAACGATCCGGCAGCCTGCCTGCAATCCCACATCGAAGGCATCCAAAGTCTCCTCGGTATTGCCCGAATGCGAGGAAGCGATCACCAGGGTTTCGGGACCGGTTGCGAAAGCGGGCAGACCGTAATCCCGGTGGACAACAACCGGCAGCTTGCAGACCGGCTGCACGTAAGCAGCCAGCAGGTCAGCGCCGATAGCGGAACCGCCCATGCCGGTGATGACGATCTGTTTGAGAGACCCGGTCTCTGGCAGAGACCGGGTCTCTGTTTCCATACCCAACTTCCAGGCTTCAGCAAGTTGCCCCGGCAGGCCATCGATCTCGGCCAGCATGTTGGAGGGGTCGTTCTGTTGGATGTAGGAGAGGTCAGCTAAGTTCATAAACACATCCTGTCTTCAGGTAATAAGGGATTCTTCGTCGCTCCGCTCTTCAGAATGACGGGTTTCATCGAATGCAATCATGTAATCTAAAGTCCGTTCCCTGCAAGCCATTCCAAAATCCCAGCGGCAACCTTTTCCCAACCCGGTTCCAGCATCACATCATGGGCCATATCCGGGAAGATCTCGGCGGTCGTGCCATAGCGCCGGGCTGTGGCTTTCACCATGTTGGGTGTAATTATATTATCGTTCTCCGCGCCGATAATCAGCAAAGGCGTTTTGATGCGTTTCGTTCGCACCAGGTTCAAGCCCAGTTCATCCAGGTAAGTGCGGAAGGATTCATCGCCCAGGCGCTGGTGATATGCCATCACCTTTTCATCCGGCATTTCCGCTGAGAACAGGGCTTCCTTCGCAAGTTCCGGCGTTCCCACAATAGGGTAGAGATGCATGGTGAAAAGGGCCTTCAGGAAAACAAGTGGATGGCGGCGGAAGACCAGCCAGGTGCTTTGCCACAGGCCGAAGGGCGGAACGGCGGTCAACAACACGGCAGCCGGAGCCGGATACTTTTCCAGGTATTTCTGGGTGATGAACCCGCCCATCGAGTGCCCGATGACCACCGGCGGTTTCTCCAGGGAACCGGCCACCTGGGATACATCGGCCACATAATCGGCGATGGAGGTCCAGCGCAGGCGCTCGTGCCCGGCACTGCCGGCATGCCCGCGCAGGCTGAGGGCATAGCAATCGTAGCCTTGAGCGGCAAAATATGGCAGGAAGTGCTCCTGCCAGCACCAGGCTCCATGCCATTTGCCGTGCACGAACAGGAGCGGGGTGGGTTTGGGAGTTCCCTTTGGTGATTCATGGATCAACTCGAGTTGCATGGCGATACTCCTTTGTTCTGTAACGCGAATGACACGAATTGGGCGAATTCCGCGAATATTATCTTGGTCAGTATTGAATTGAACAATTCAACTCTCCGCCAGATATGTTCCTGCGAGCCGCCATCAGCGGCGAAGCAGTCTCCTGCCACAGGTGGGAGATTGCTTCGGGCTAACGCCCTCGCAACGACACCAGAAAATAGAATTCTGTGAATATGCATGGTTCTTTCGAGGCTGTCAATCGCGGGTGGAATTCTCTCGACTTCACTACTCAATTACCATCGAATTATGGTTTGAACGCCCGCGTGGCGATGTAGACCGGGTGGTACTTCGACAGGCGGAATTCCGGCATCACATCTTCGTATAAATCAATGATGTGGAACCCGGCATCGGTCTGCCCGGCCAGCAGGTCGGTGAGGCTGTGGCCGAACTCGAAGGGGATGCC
>JBFYSM010000510.1:0-11751 GCA_041301605.1 Chloroflexota bacterium
GGGTATTAGGTTTTGCTAGATTTCCTCGGTTTCTTCCCCAAAAACGGCCCGAAATTCGGCATAAAGTGGGAGAAAACCCTTGTCAGCTATAGGCTTTACCAAAATTGGAACAATCACGGAATCTGGGTGAAAGCTTTAACGTCACCAGATTTATATTACAATAAAAATAGTATCATCTCAATAACTTGGAGGGCGGGGGTGTGTGGATGGCGAAGCCGCCCACACACCCCCATCTTCCCCTATTTATTGAGAAGTTACTAAAAATACCCTACCATGAGCCTGAAGGATTTGGTTATTCAAAGCCAGTTGGTGCCTCCGCGGTTGCGGAAAGGCTTGTTACATCGACCGCGGCTGGAGGCGCGCCTGGCTTTCATCCTGGATGTGCCGATCACCATTGTTAACGCCGGAACCGGGTATGGCAAAAGTACCATGTTGGCGTCATTGCATGCCAAGAACCGGAACCTCTTCTGGTACACCATTACCGAACCCGACCGTGATCCGTTGCTGTTCCTCATCCACTTGATCTCAGCCTTTGGCGAATACGGCACTGATGCGCTTCGCTCCTTGGAATCCAACGGGGGCTTGGTTACAACGACAGCCCTCAATCCATTGCTCAACACACTGACCAAGCGCCTTAAAGGAGATGCCATCCTCGTCCTGGACGATTTCCACCTCGTATTGTATGTAAATGAAATCATTGAGCTGATCAAAAAACTGGTGGATTATTGCCCGCCACAACTCCATGTCGTGCTCTCCACCCGGCAGATGCCGGAATTTACGGATATTAACCGCTGGCGGGTCAAGGGTTTGTTGGCGGTCATCAGCGCCGCGGAGCTGGCTTTCACGGTGGATGAGATCGAAAACCTGTTTGGGGAACAATACCGTTATCCCATTACCCGGGCACAGGCTCAGGCACTTGAAGTTGAGACCGAAGGATGGGCCATGGCGCTCCAAATGGTCTGGCAGGGGCTTCAGACTGGAATCGTGCCGAATTTGGAAACCGCTCTGCAAAAATTACCGGCAACGCTCGATCACCTTTTCGATTACCTCGCCCCCGAAGTACTTGCCCGCCAACCTGCCTACCTTCAACGTTTCCTGTTGACCACTTCCATCCTGCGCGAGTTGGATGGTGCAGCCTGTGATGCATTGCTTGAGACGCATGATAGTGACAGCACCCTTCGGCACCTCCATGAGATAGGCTTGTTCGTTGACCTGGTTGGTGAAGAGACTTATCGTTACCAGCGTCTGTTCCACGATTTCCTGCTGAACCAGGTTGGCAGGCAACCGGTGGAAAAACTCGCCCTGCATCACCGGGCAGCCGCTTATTTTGAGCAGGCCGGACATCCCGAAGAAACCTTGCATCACTTGCTCGAAGCACATCAATATCCCCATGCGGTGGACTTGATCGAAAAAATCGGCCCCAGCCTGATCAATGCAGGCAGGCTGGATAGCCTGAACGATTGGCTTGTCCGCCTCCCGGATGAATTTCGTTCTGGGCATCCCTATCTCGAAATGCTCTTCGGGGATGTATGCCGCCTGATGGCTGGCTTCGAGGATGCGCTGTCCCATTACGATATTGCTGTTCAGTCATTTCAGCAGGATGGCGATCCCCTTGGCCACAGTCGTGCATTGCGCGGGAAAGCCCAGATCTATCTTGACACTGTGCGTCCGCTGGAAGCAGCGGCCCTGCTTGCCGATGCGCTTGACCTGTTGGATCCTGTTGCCCACCGCGAGGAAAGCGCCGATCTTTTGGAGCAGCTGGCCGAAAACAAACTCAACTTTGGTTTTCCAGACCAGGCGCGCCAGCTTCACCAGGAATCGCTTTCCCTGCGGAGCGAGGCAAAGGCGATGGATATCTACCTGGAAGCCCGGATCCTGCTGCGTACAGGGAAATTGCTCGAAGCGCAGCGTTTGCTGGAAAGTTATAACCTCGATGAACCTGTAGCCGGGCAAACCCGCCCTACTCATTTCCATCGTGAAAAGCAGTTGTTGCTCTCCCTGTTACATGTCTTGCAAGGAAACCAGAAGGAGGCCGAGCGTTATGGGCGTGAGGGGATTTCGATCGGCCAGAAGATGCAATCCGAGTACGTTGAAGCAGTGGCTTACATGCGCCTGGGTCATGCACTCCAATTGGATAGTTTTTCCCCTTGGGGTGGAGCGCAACGCGCAGCCGCGATCCGTTGTTACCTGGATGTGATTGAAAAGGTGCGGCCCTTCAAGGTGGCGCGCGTCAACCTTGAACCCCTTTGGGGATTATGCCGGGTGTACGGGTACGGCGGCGATGTCGAAACAGCGGAGATGTATGCGCAGCGCGCGATCGAGATTTCCCGCACCGCCGGCGATGAATGGTTCGGTCATTACGTGCGCGTCACCATGGGCGCAATCCTGGCGATGGATGGTCGCAGCCGTGCGGCCACGCGCTGGTTGAAGGAGGCTGCCGAAGGTCTGGATCGTGTGCAGGATTCGTTTGGATGGTGTGTGGCTCAGTTGTGGCTGGCTCTCAATGCCTGGTGGAAAGGGGAGGTGGAAACCGCGCTGCGACACATGTCCGCACTGTTGCCAGTTGTCAGTGATAGCGGCTACGATTTTCTTTTGATCAAGCGCACCCACCTCGGCCTGAGAGATGATCAATCAGCCATCCCGCTCCTCCTGGAAGCTTACCGGCAAAATATCGAGCGCGAATTCACCTTGAAGCTATTATCGCAGACCGGCAACCGGGGTTTGGTATATCATCCCGGGTACACCTTGTGGGTGCGCACGCTCGGTTCACTCAAGGTCTGGCGCGGTACCCACGAGGTCTCCTCCCAGGAATGGCAGCGTGAAAAGGCGCGCCAGTTGTTCCAGTTGTTGATCAATGCGCGGGGACAATGGCTTCAGCGTGAACAGATCGTGGACTTGCTCTGGCCGGACCTAAATGCTGAAAGTGCCATACGTGATTTTAAAGTGGCACTCAATGCCATTCAACGGGTGCTGGAGCCCAAACGTCCCCGCAGTGCTCCGTCCCATTTCATCGATCGCCAGGGGAATGCTTATAAGATCAACCCGAGAGCCTGCCTGGTAACGGATGTGGATGTTTTCGTTGACCTGGCGGCAGCGACCGAGGCTGAACCTTTGCAAGCTGCCTTGGCGCTCTACGAAGAAGATTACCTGCCGGAATGCTGTTACGCGGATTGGGCTACGATCGAACGCGAAGCCTACCGGCAAAAGTACCTTTCTGTTGCCGAACGCCTGACGCACCTGTACCTGCAATCTCAGTGTTGGGAGGAGGCGCTGTCTATCTGCCAGGCTGCCCTGCGGCGTGACAAATGTTGGGAACCGGCTTACCTGATGATGATGCAGGCTTATGCATCCCAGGGGAACAATCCACAAGCGCAGGCAATTTACCAGCGTTGTGTAACGGTGCTGAATGATGAGTTGGGGCTTGAGCCGTCCATTGAGACTCAGCGATACCACCAACTGATTACCAAGGGATATTGAGCTGGCTTGTAACTCATTTGTAACTACCCTGTAACGACCCTCTGCTAATATCTTTGTGCAGAGGGTCGTTTTGTCCCCTTTTGCTGGCATGTTGCGATCATTTCGTAAATCCGCCAAGCAATCCTAGAAAAGGAGAACCAAAATGCGACTGAAAGATAAAGTAACACTTGTGACCGGTGGAGCGGCCGGGATTGGTAAAGCCACTGCGCTGCGCTTCGCTGAGGAGGGTGCCAAGGTAGTCATCTGCGATGTGAACGAAGAAGCCGGAAAGAAACTCCTGCCGGAACTTGGGCCTGCGGCTCGTTTCGACAAAGTCAATGTGGCTGATCGGAAAGAGGTCCAAACCTGGGTCGAGGCGGTTATTGTCCAATATGGCCGGATTGACGTGCTCATCAACAATGCAGGCATTCTGCGGGATGCGCTGTTCGTCAAGATGAAAGATGGTGAATTGGCCAAGCAAATGGAAGAAAGTGCCTTCGATATGGTCATACAGGTCAACCTGAAAGGCGTCTTTAACTGCACACAGGCGGTAACCCCTTACATGATCAAGCAGGGTGGCGGTGTGATCGTCAATGCATCGTCGGTTGTAGGACTTTATGGCAATTTTGGCCAGACCAACTATGTTGCCACCAAGGCCGGCGTGATCGGGATGACCAAGGTCTGGGCACGCGAACTGGGAAAGTTCAACATCCGTGTCAATGCGGTTGCTCCGGGCTTTATCATGACCGAAATGGTGCAGCAGATGCCCGAGAATATCCTGGCTGACATGCGTGCACATACCCCCATCGGCCGCCTGGGCGAGCCGCGCGACATTGCGAATGCCTACCTGTGGCTGGCCAGCGATGAAGCCTCTTTCGTACACGGAGCGACCATCAGCGTTGATGGCGGTATCGTGGTCGGAACGTAGGAGGACAGATCCATGACTCGCCACGCGACCATTATTGCTTCTGGCAGCTACCTGCCTCCGATCGAGCGAACGAACGACTCCATGCGGGAAAAATTCGGTGAGGTGGTTGACAAGTTTGAAGCCTCGACCGGGATCAAAACCCGCTGGTATGCTCCTGATGATTGGGCTACCTCCGATCTGGCCGTGGAGGCCGCCCGCGCAGCTCTTGCGGATGCTGGCATCCAGGCCACCGACCTTGACATGATCCTGCTTGGGACTGATACCCCGGATTACATCACCCCCGCTACATCGGTGGTTGTCCAGCATAAGATCGGTGCAACGAATGCCGGTACCTTCGATATCGGTTGTGCCTGCGCCTCCTTCCCTACGGGCTTGAATACCGCTGCCGGTCTCATCCAAACCAGCCCTCAGATCAAATACGTCATGGTGATTGGCGTTTACAACATGCACAAACTTGCCGATTGGAAAAACGATGTTATATCGTTCTTCTATGGTGATGGCGCTGGTGCAGCGATCCTGACCGCCGATACCAAGCCTGGTTACATCTCCAGCACTTTCTTCGCGGATGGTTCCTACCACAAACACTGGGGTATCTATTCCGGTGGTACGTACGAGCCTGCCACTGTCGAGAGTGTCCAGGCGGGGCGCACCCAGGTTCGTTTTATTACGCCCTTCCCGGCGGAAGTCAACAACGAAGGTTGGCCGAAACGGATGCACGAACTGGCAAAGAACGGCAACTTTGATTTGAAGGATGTGGATTTGGCCTTCTATACCCAGGTGCGCATAACCAGCATCAAATTGGTACAGGAAACCTTGGGCCTTCCGATCGAAAAAGCGCACTGGATCATGGACAAATGGGGCTACACAGGCTCTGCCTGCATTCCGATGGCCTTTGATGATGCCCGCAAGCAGGGCAGGATCAAATCCGGTGATCTCTTGACTTTCGTCGGTTCCGGTGTGGGTTACAACCAGGCCGGTTCAGCTTTTATCATGCCCTGACAGGTTCAAGGTCCCGGAAAGAAAACGTATGGATCCCAAAGAAACCTACAAGAAGAAGCTGATCAGCATTCCCGAAGCCGTATCCATGGTGAAATCGCACCAGACCATCGGTGTGGCAATGGCGGCTTCCGAACCACCGGGCCTGCTCACCGAACTCGGCAATCAGAAGGATCGCTTCGAAGATGTGATGGTGTGGGTTTGCCTGCCGTTGCGGGTATACGACTTCATCCTCAAGCCGGAAATGACCGGCCACTTCTTCGTTGAGAACTGGTTCTATGGGGCGCCCGATCGCAAGGTGCACCCCGAAGGACGAGTTTCATATATACCAAACAACTTGAACCAGGCTGCCACCAATAAATTGCTGGCTGCCAAGAACAAGGTGAACGTGTTCTGGGGAACGGCAACACCGCCCGATAAACGCGGTTACATGTCGCTCTCATTGGGATTGGTGATCGAGAAACAGCTTATCGAAGCTGCTGACCTGGTCATCATCGAGATCAATGAGAACCTTCCCTGGACGTTGGGAGATACCCAGCTCCATATCGATGATGTGGACTTTGTTGTGGAGAACCATGTGCAATTGTTCGAGCTGCCGTCTGGCCTGCCTTCGGAGGCGGAACAAGCGATTGGTGGCTACATTGCCCAACTCATCGAAGATGGCTCCACGCTCCAGCTGGGGATTGGCGGCATTCCCAATGCCATCACCCCATTTTTGTTGGACCGCCATGACCTGGGTATTCATACCGAGATGTTCACCGATGGCATGGTGGATCTGTACAACGCGGGTGTGATTACCAACAAGCGTAAATCCTTGTGGAAAGGCAAGATGGTCGGTGCTTTTGCCCTGGGCACTCAGAAACTCTATGATTTTGTCAATGACAACCTTGGGGTGGAGTTCCAGCAAGGCAGAGTGACCAACAACCCGCATATCATCGGCCAAAACTACAAGATGGTGAGTGTCAACACCGCTTTACAGGTGGATATTTTTGGACAGGTATGCTCCCAGAGCATCGGTTACAGGCATTTCAGCGGCACTGGTGGTCAGCTTGACACACACCGGGGTGCCCAGCTCTCGCCCGGTGGACGCGGCATTATCGCACTTCGTTCCACCGCAAAAGAGGGAACCTTGTCCACGATTGTCCCCATCCTATCCGAAGGCGCTGAAGTCACCGTTGCAAGCCAGGATGTGGATACGATCGTCACAGAATTTGGGATTGCAGATCTAAAAGGTTTATGCGTGCGCGACCGCATGGAGGCGCTGATCAAGATCGCACATCCTAATTTCCGGGAGTGGCTGCGTGATGAAGCCCGTCGACTGGGTATCGTACCCAGACCTCAGTACGCATCATAAAGGAGAATCCCATGAGTGATATTCTTGGAAAATGGCAACAGCCGATCGGTCAACCTTTCCCTGGCCTTTGGTTTGAATTCCGCCCGGATGGAACCTTCCAGGCTTGTCTCGAAGAAATGGGCATCACCTCCGGCGGTACATACTCGGCCGCGGGTGGCCGGATCGATCTCGACCAGACTCAGCACACCCTTGGGTTGATCGGGAAATTTGAGGGTCTCTATGCCATCGATGGCGATACCCTGACGATGACTCTCAGCGATCCCGGCGGTTCCCGCCCGGATGGCCTGGAGGGCAGGAACAAGCGTCTTTACAAGAAGATGGCGTAAAAGGAGATAGAGGAAATCCCAGTGGAAAAGCCATGTCCCTTGGTGGGCGTCAGTAATCGGCTTGTGGAAACTGCCCGCCTGAGGCTGAACGTTTATTTCTCCGGGCCTGAAACCGGCATCCCGGTTATCTTCCTGCATGGCAATTTCTCTGCCGCGCTTTACTGGGAAGAGACCATGCTGGCTTTGCCTGCCGCGTATCGAGGGATTGCTCCCGATCTGCGCGGTTACGGTTGGACCGAAGACAAGCCAATCGATGCGACCCGCGGCCTGCGTGATCTGAGTGATGACATTGCTGCCTTGTTGGAGGTCCTGAAAATCGAGAAGGCGTACTTTGTTGGCTGGTCGATGGGTGCGGGTGTTCTCTACCGTTTCATCATCGATCACCCCGGAAAGGCTTTCTCACTCACCCTGATCTGCCCGGTTTCGCCATACGGTTTTGGCGGAAGCAAGGGCGCAGATGGGAAACCCTGCTACGATGATTTTGCGGGTTCCGGGGGCGGGGTGGTTAATCCGGAGTTCATCAAACTCATCCAGGAAGGGGATCGCAGCGCAAGTGATCCCAATTCACCACGAAACGTGATCAACGCGTTCTATTTCAAGCCACCCTTCCGCGCTGCCCGTGAGGAGGATTTCCTTATCGCGGGGCTGGTGCAGAAGACGGGCGGTGATGCATATCCCGGCGATTTCGTCTCCTCCACCAATTGGCCGAACGTGGCTCCCGGCACAAAGGGTATCGTTAACTGCTGGTCGCCAAAATACCTTGCCAACGATGTGCCTGGACTGTTGGCTGTTACCCCAAAACCGCCGATCCTGTGGGTGCGGGGCGATTCGGATATGATCGTTTCCGACAACTCGATGTTCGATTTCGGCGCGTTGGGAAAACTTGAACTAATTCCAGGCTGGCCCGGCGAAGAGATTTACCCACCCCAGCCGATGATTACTCAAACTCGGAGTGTATTCGAGAAGTATGCGGCTTCCGGCGGCAGGTATGAGGAGCATGTCATCAAGGATGCTGCTCACAGCCCGCAGATTGAGAAGCCAATGGAATTCAATGCGCTTTTCCATGCCTTCCTGCGCAAGGCATAAACATCATTGCAAGAGTAAAGCCAGGATTTTCATTCTTGCTTGTCGAGTTCTGCATGAAAGCTTATTTTGAGGAGAGAAGGAATGACAACACGTAAACTTGGTCGTGGGGTCGCTCTGGTGGGAGCAGGGATGTCAAAATTTGGCGCCTTCCCTGGAAAATCCAGCCGTGACCTGTTTGTGGAAGCCTTCCAGGAAATGCTTGGCTCCGTGGATAAAGGCTTTGACGCCAAAGATATAGAAGCGCTCTTCATCGGAAACTTCAGCAGTGACCTGTTCGAGAATCAGGGACATACTGCGCCGATCATGGCTGACTGGGTTGGCCTGACCCCGCGTCCCGCGACGCGCATTGAAGATGCGTGCGCCAGCAGTGGCGTGGCGCTGCGCCAGGGTTTGCTTGCCGTGGCCTCTGGCCTGTATGATATTGTGCTGGTGGGTGGGATCGAGAAGATGACCGACCTGCCAATTGAACGCGTAACCGATACCCTGGCCACTGCTGCGGATGCCCTGTACGAGGTGCCGGCCGGGTTCACCTTCCCTGGCCTGTATGCCTCCATGGCAACTGCTTACATGGCCCAGTACGGCGCCAATCCCGATGTCTTCCTGAAAGTCGGTTATAAGAACCATGAGAATGGTTCGCTCAACGAAAAGGCCCAGTTCGGCCAACGGATCGCCTCCATTATGGAGGCGCGTAAAGCCAGTGCTGCCAAGAAGGGGCTCCCGGTTCCAACCTGGGCAGATGAAATGGAGTTCCTCAAGGATGATCGAGCCAACCCGATAATTGCCTGGCCGATGCGCCTCTATGACTGCTCGCCTGTCTCGGACGGTGCAGCGGCGGTCATCCTCGTGAGCGAAGAGATTGCCAGGCGCTTCACCGATAAACCGCTGTATGTGCTTGGTTCCGGCCAGGGCAGCGATGGCGCCATTCACAGCCGTCCAACCCTGACTTCGCTGGCTTCGGCCAAGTATGCGGCCAGGGTGGCCTACGAGATGGCCGGCGTCAAACCTGCTGATATCCAGGCTGTGGAAGTTCACGACTGCTTCACCGTGGCCGAGATCATTGCCACTGAAGACCTGGGTTTCTTCAAGCCTGGTGAAGGCTGGAAAGCGGTTGAAGAAGGCAAAACTGCCCGGGATGGCATCCGCCCGATCAATACATCCGGTGGTCTCAAATCTAAAGGCCATCCGGTGGGCGCATCCGGTATCGGGCAGGTGCTCGAGATCTGGAAGCAACTGCGCGGCGAAGCTGGTCAACGCCAGCTCCCCGGTAATCCGAATTTGGGTCTCACCCACAACGTTGGTGGCACCGGACAGACCTGCACAGTCCACATTTTCGAACGGAGATAAGCCATGAGCGACACGGAATTCACCAGCACTGCCCACTATAATGCCCTCGGCGAACACAGACTTGTCGGCAGCCGCTGCAAATCTTGCGGTATACTTTTCTTCCCTGCCCGGCCGATGTGCCCGGCATGCCATGGCAATGATATGGAAGCCGATGAACTTTCCGGTAAGGGAAAACTGGCCGCTTACTCAATCATCTACATTGCCCCCACCGCTATGATCCAGGCCGGGTATGATCGCAAGAATCCCTACTGTGCGGCCGTTGTTAACCTCGAAGAGGGCCCCAGCATTTGTGCCCAGTTGCTTGGCGCAGATGTTGCCCACCCCGAGACCATCAAGATCGGTACGCCTGTCGAAGCGACTTTTATCGATCGCGGCGAAGGCGATGCCAGGAGAACCTTCCTCGGATTCCAGTTATAGACACAGGGTAAAGACATGCCCACCATCCAGGTCAACGGAACAGAACTCTATTACGAACTGCACGGACCGGAAGATGCAGAAGTTGTCGTGCTCTCCAACGGCGTTTTGATGAGCACTGCCAGTTGGGGATTGCAGACCCCTGTCCTGGCGAAACATTACCGCGTCCTGTTGTACGATTGCCGCGGCATGTGGAAGTCAGCCCATCCGAAGGGGCCGTACACGATGGAGTTGCATGCTGACGACTTGGCTGCGCTATTGGATGCCCTTCACATGGAAACCGCCCATCTTGCAGGGATATCCTATGGCGCGGAAGTGAGTATGAGCTTTGCCCTTAAGTACCCACAACGGGTGCGGTCGTTGTTCCTTTCCTCTTCGGTCAGCGAGTCCGACTCTGTTCTGCGTGATTTCATCGGGTTATGGTCAGAGGCGGCCAGGTCGCATGATCCGCAACGCCTGTTCGATGCCAGCCACAAGATGAATTTCTCAGATGCTTACATCATCGCCAACCGTTCTGCCATCGAAGCTGCGGCCGCCCGGTATGCCGAATTGGATATGGATGCCGTGCTCGAACTTCTGGACTGCTTCGAACGGCTCGATTTGACCAAGGATCTGCATCGCATCAATGCTCCTACCCTGGTTCTGGTCGGCGAGAAGGATGTGCTCAAACCCCGCAAATACAGCGAGCGGATTGCGCGCGAGATTCCCGGTGCAGATCTTGTTGTGGTGCCAGGCGCAGGTCACGCCATCTGCCTCGAAAAACCGACCCTCTTCAATGCGATCCTGCTTGGGTTCCTGACGGTCAACCAAGGTTGATGGATCCCTCGTTTCAAAACTGTAAATCACCATGAGAAAAGGAGGTGATTCCCGCAAAATACCGATCTGTTCTTTCTATTTACCCAACAAACCAATCCAATTACTCTTAGGAGGAGTAACCAATGAAAACTGCTCGTATTTTGATGTTCGTTGTCATCCTGGGCGCGCTGATTCTTACAGCCTGCGGTCCCAAGGAGACCCCCACCCCAGAGCCGATCCTCACCGAGGAACCGGTGGTTACCGAAGAACCGCAACCGACCGAAGAGCCAGTCGCCCGCTTGACTTGCGAAGAACCGGTCAAGGTTGGCCTCATTACCGACCTGTCCGGTGCGCTCGCCATCTACGGCGCGCACATCCTGCCCTCGTTCATGCTGGGCATGGAATATGCCACCGGCGCGGCTGGTTCAGCGGGAGCGGTGTTCGACATCACCGCCACTCAGGAAAACACCTTCATGCTGGAAGACTGCGAAATCCAGGTCTTCGTGCGTGATGATGCCAGCACACCGGACAATACCGCCACCCTGGCCCGCGAACTGATCGATGTTGAGGGCGTGGATATCCTGGTCGGCACCGTTTCATCGGGAGCGACTGCCACCCTGCAGGGGATTGCTGCTGAAAGCATGATCCCGCTGATCGTGGCCCCTGCCGCGGCCAATGACATCACCGGTGTCAATTTCAATGAATACACCTTCCGCACCAGCCGCAACAACTACCAGGATGCCATCAACGAGTGCCTGTACCTGACCAAGCAATACCAGACTTTCGTCCAACTCGCCCCGGATTATGCCTTTGGGCAGGGTTCTGCGGCTGCCTTCCGCGATGCCTGCACGCTCAACGGCGGCACCTTTGTGGCAGATGACATCTTTGCCCCGCTCGACACAACCGACTTCACTCCCTACATGGACCCGATCCTGAATAGCGGAGCGGAAGCCCTTATCGTCACCTGGGCTGGCGGCGGTTTTGTCGCCATGATGCAGGCTGCCACCGACCAGGGCGTCTTCGAAAATACCGCCCTCGGCGCGACCTTCATC
>JBFYSM010000511.1:0-3056 GCA_041301605.1 Chloroflexota bacterium
AACGCTGGCTGGTTCTGAATGAAAAAGATGGATTAACCGGAATGGAAGTCAAGGCCTTCCTGCAAACACAAGATGGTGATCTATGGCTCGGTACGGAAAATGGGATCACGCGGATCAGCGCACAAGTGTTACTGCAATTGGATACATTCATTCCCACTTCAACGTCCGATGGAATCCGCATCCCGTAATACACTACACCCCTCGCGCAGCAAGTCGAAGCATCCTTGCATAGTACCCTGTAAGGGTGGAAGGACCCTGCCGCAGGCCCCTGTAAAGGGGTAAGGGTATTTACGAACAGCCCCCACACGTTCATGTGCACCCGCTTGTTGGGCAATCGGTAACAATATGGCGATTTTTCTCTCATCTCCTTCCGAATACTTGGATCTCGACCCAACCCACCCAGGATGGGCTCGAGAGCGTTTCGATCCGCACGATCCGAATGTTCTCAATTGCCTCTTCCGGCCTGAAGACCAGCCATGTGCCCGTTTGGGTGGTTTGATTGAATTGATACATTTCGGAGAGATTTCCAGCATCGCTCCCCAGCAGGATGCGGTGCTGGGTGTTTCCATTTGGATCCTGCGTTACCAGCAGGCGGATCTCGGTGATGGCGGCCGGCGCTCCCAGGTCCAACTCGATCCATTGGGGCGGAAAATCACCCGAATTCCAGGAAGTTGAATCGTTCCCGTCCACTGCCCTTCCTGCCGGTTCGCTGCTCAGGCTGTGCGAGGCGCGTATGGATGCACCCAATGCCAGGTTCCCGGAAGTTGGGAGATCAGCGGCTGAGGCAGGCGCTGTCGCCTGTGCTTGCGGACAAAATGCTTCATACCCTGCGGCGCAGTATTCAACGCTACCGCCGACCATTGTCATCCAGACTTTCAGGTTTTTAAGGTCGTTGGGGTCAATCGCCAGAGGATTCCCCGAAAGGATGATCAGGTCAGCATACTTGCCGGGTTTGATGCTCCCGGTGTAATCCTCCATGGAAACCGCATAGGCGGGTTCGATGGTCAGCATTTCAAGCGCCCGTTCAACGCTGATCTGGTGTTTCGCGATCCATTCAGGAGGGATGCAAATACTGCCATCGCTGCGGAGCTGCTGATGGGTGACAAGCCCGTACAATGAGGCGATGGGATTAAGCGGGTTGGCGCGGGTGACATCGTACGGGTCACCGCGACCAAAATCTCCCTCGTTGAAGGCGTGGGCGATCAGCCCCGGCAGGGCGAACCGGTTGGCCGCCCATTCATAGTGGTCTTCACCGAACATTGCAACATATTCTTCGGCGTCACAAGTGTTGAAGGCACCCCGCACAGAGGCCAGCAGATCCATCTGGACATAGCGTTCGAGCATATCCGGACGCAGGATCGAGTTATGCTGGATCTGGTGCCGGTAGAGGGTATTGGATTCCCCATTTAAAACGGTTTCAAGGGCATTCAGTACATGATCGATCGCCGCATCCCCCATCACATGGAAGGCCGCCCGATAACCCTGGTCTTGAATGCTCTGGATCGCATCGGTCAGTTGTTCTTCATTCAGGTAGAGATCGCCATACTCGGAGCCGCACGTATCCCATACATTCGGCCAGATGTCGGTGATGTTCTCCGGAAAAGGAAAAGATTTGAAGGCGCAGCCGCGCCCGGGCACACCCGCTCCGTCTACAAAGATCTTTACACCCGGCAAACGGAGCATGCGGGTTGGATCCAGCACCGGCGCGTGATCCAGGTACCAGGCGGGATCAATGATGGTCTGACGGTTTTCCAGGTAGCCGTAATTGTAATCAGAGAAGATGTTGACCCTCACGCGCAGTTCACCATCCTGTTCCGCTTGCAGCATGGCTTCGATATACTCGCGATGACCGTGCATCTCGGTTACGCTGGTCAGACCAAAACTGAGCAGGGTGTCCATGATCTCCGGGAGTGGTTTTCCATCCTCAAGCGCGTTGATGATGAAGTGCGTATGTCCTTCAATAAAACCCGGCATCATGGTTTTCCCTTGCAAGTCAACCACGCTGGTCCCCGGCCCCTGCAAGGCAAGGGCCTCTGCGTTCGTGCCGACAACTTGAATGAGCCCGTTACGAATGGCAACCGCTTCGGCCAGTGGTTGAGCCTCCTCGATGGTGATGACCACACCATTGTGGAAGATAATATCCGCCGGTTCGGCAGGCGGAGGCGGAACGGTTGGCGAGGGGGAGGCGGTTGGCGCAGGTTTATGGGTGGAAGTGGGTATTTCGATTGTGCCCGGAGGTATTGTGGGTTGTGATGGCTTGCAGGCCGTGAATCCGACCAATACGAAGAGAAGCATTAAATACTTCCAAGATTGATGAGGTTCCATGTTTATTCCTTTCATATTCATCTCTTTGATTGCAATGATCCGATATCTTTCTACTCTTCGCACTCTCTGGAGCCAATCCCTTCGTCGATCCTCCATCATCCGCCTTCCGTCATTCTTTATAAAACAAATCCAACCCATCCACCATCCTCCGGAACATCCTCCCCATCTCGTCCTCATCCCTCCACTTCGAAAAGTCCAGGATGTTGTACTCCATGATCTGCTCGCGCAGCCTCGCCGGCCACTGACAGTCCTTCCACGCCCCATCCAGCGCCACCGGACACAGCACATCCCGCCCCAGCTCCTTCTCCAGTGCCCGCGCCGACCGCGCCTCATGCTCCACCCAATCACTCTTGACCGAATTCTCCGAAAGCACCAACAGCACGGTCGGATTCTGCCTTATCGCCCGGTCCACCACCTTCTCCAGCCTCCCCGCCGTTGCATCGTGGATATCCCGCCAGAACCGGATCCCCTTCTCATCCAGGTTCTTCTCCATCGTATCCACAAACGCACCATCTGCGTGACTGTACAAGATGAATAGTGGGCTTATCTGTAACTTAGATTCAACTCATAAGTGCAACAAAAGCGGTTGAAAGAGAGGTAAGCTGAGGTAACATAGCCTCCTGAGACCGCCAAGTCAAAGGAGCGCTTATGAGAAACTACACTCAGCTTACCCAGGAACAACGATACCAGATTTCTGCCATGAAGAGAATAGGTATTTGTCCGAGTCAGAT
>JBFYSM010000519.1:0-6180 GCA_041301605.1 Chloroflexota bacterium
AAGCCGGTTATGTGGTAGCCCAGCGCGCCGGATTGGTTCCGGTAGTGGCGCGTGTACCGAAAGATGGGCGCGTGGTTGCAGTTGGAGGCGGCCAGATCCTGATGGAGACCAGCGGCGGAACATATGAGTTGCGCGCCGGTATTCCCGGCACAGTTCTTCAACTGATCCCGGAGCTCGGCGCGGAAATCGTCGTTCACGGATCGCTGATCCAGGGAGTGTGGGGGAATGGGCGCGTGGATCAAGGCGTTATGTTACCGGTATTGGAGTCGCCAGGTGATTGCCTGGTTGCCAGCCAGGTGGATGTCAGCCTGCGTGGCTCGATCCTGGTGTCTGGTACCTGTGAGGATCCAAAAGTCTTGCAAACGGCTGGCGAATTGCCATTGCGGGGGTTGATCCTGGGTAGCATGTCGTCTGCTTTGGTGCCGTTAGCCATGCAGATGCGTTATCCGATCCTTGTGATCGACGGGTTTGGGAATTCTCCCATGAATAGTGCAGCGTTCAAACTGTTGACCAGCAGTGCCAAACGCGAAGTAACCGTCAATGCTGAACCTTATGATCGTTATACCGGTTCTCATCCTGAGGTGATCATTCCTTTGCCAATTAGCCAGGAACCCACTGTTGCCAAGGAAGTCGATGTTTTTTCTGTTGGGCAACAGGTGCGTATTTACCGCGCTCCGCATGTGGGTGTGCTTGGTACGATCACGAATATCCTGCCTGGCCTGACGATATTGCCCAGTGGTCTGCGTGCCCAGGCGGCGGAAGTTCGCACAGAAGAAGATGAAAAAATCGTCATTCCACTGACCAATCTTGAGGTCCTGGGGTGATATAATTCAGCGAGGAGGCAACCATGTTCGAACAAGGCGACGATCTCAATCTGGAACCCCCGACCACCCCGCCGGAGAAAGCTCCAGAATCCAGCAACCGCACATTCCTGATCGTGGCAGGAGTGATGGCTGGTCTGGTGTTCATTTCTTTGATCTGTATGGCAGTGTATGCTTTTGTAATCGGACCCAGTCAGAAGGCCAAGACATCAGCAACAGCAATGGCTGTTGAAACCAAGAATGCCCAAGTTGCAGAGGCCAAGACCCAAACAGCCGTAGCGTTATTGGTTTCACCGACCAGCCTGGCAAGCCCGGTTGTGGAGCCCAGCGAAACCCCTGTTGTGGCTGTTGCCTCGAGCACGGAAACTCCTGATCCGAGCCTGGCCCAAACAGAGACCAAAGCGGTATTGTTGACACAGGTTGCCATTGCTCAACTGACACCTACATCTCTCGTCGCCGGAACGGTGGAAGCCATGCCCAGCAGCGGCATAGGCGATGAATTGGGGTTGCCAGCATTGATCATCCTTGCAGTGGGATTGGTTGTAATCATCTTCCTGTCCAGGCGCTTGCGCAGGTCTTCAGTCTGACGAGTTCACTGAGTATGGGAAAAGGTGCATCGCATGCAGATGCACCTTTTTTTATTCGAGCGAAAATGCAAGGGCTGCTTGATTACCGACAAATAAAAATAGGGCAGTGATGCTCGCGCAACATGATATCGACTGCGCTCCCTTTGAGCAATTCTTCCAGAGCAGACAAGCTGTAGCCCCCCATCTTCCCCTATCTATTGAGAAGTTACGATTACTACATACTTAAAAAACTGTCGGTTCGTAGAGCACCTAGCGAGCCTCTTTTGGGCCAGTTTTAAAAAATCTGTCGATTGACAGAGCGGTTCTTTGGATTAAACTACAGTCCTGAGTATTTTATACTAATATTTCTCAAAGGAAGGAAATTAAAATGCCTACATTAAACCGCGTTCAATTGATCGGACGACTTGGCAAAGACCCGGAGACACGCTTCACCCCGAATGGGAAGAAGGTGGCCCATTTCAGCCTGGCTGTCAGCAACCGTTGGAAGAGCAAGGAAGGCGAAAGCAAGGAATACACCGAGTGGGTCAACATCGAAGCCTGGGGCCGCCTGGGTGAGGTCTGCCAGCAGTACCTGCACAAGGGCAGCCTGGTGTATCTTGAAGGCCGATTGAAGACCGACAAGTATGAGGACAAGGAAGGCGAGACCAAGTACTACACCAAGGTAGTCGCGTTGGCCCTGCAATTCCTGGATCGCAAACCGGAAGATGAGCCGGTCACCACGGTGGAGGAAGAGCCTGCCGAATACGAAGCCTAAAAATATACACAGCAGCAGACAAAAAGGCGTGTCGTGGATTTCACGGCACGCCTTTTGCTTTTGGCATCTTGTTTTTTTATCCGAGTTTTTCCAACTCATCCACCATCCGGGCAATGACATCGAAGCCGCCCTGCCAGAAGGCCGCATCGCGGATATCGATCCCGGCTTCTTTCAAGATGCGTTCGGGGGCTTCCGAGCCGCCCGCAGCCAGGATCTTCAGGTAGCGCGGTTTGAAGGCCTCGCCTTCGGCCTTGTACTGCTGATAGAGGGCGAGCACCAGCAACTGCCCGAAAGCATAGGCATAAACATAGAATGGTACGTGGTAGATGTGTGGGATGGAAACCCATTCCCACTTGAACTCTTCGCCGATCTCCACCGCATCACCGAACTGGTCTTTCAGGTTGTCCATATAGGCGGAAGCCAGATCGTCTGCCGAGGCGTTGTGGGCTACCAGCTCATGGGCGTGCTTCTCGAAGATGGCAAAGTAGGCCTGGCGCATGATGGTGGCGTAGGCATCATCCACCTGGCGGAAGAGCATATCCCGGCGCACGGAGGCATCGCTCTCTTCAACCATGAGTTTATCGATCAACATCATCTCACCGAAGGTGGAGGCGGTCTCTGCCAGCGGCAGGCAGGAGTGGAATGTGAAGACGCTATGGTGCCCAGCCAGCATGGAGTGGATGGCGTGACCCAGTTCGTGGGCCATGGTAGCCACATCGTCGGCGCGGCCCTGGTAGTTGAGCTTGACCCAGGGGGTCATGCCGGGGACAACGCTGGCGCAGAAGGCGCCGCTTTCCTTGCCTTTGCGGATCTCGCTATCCATGTGGTTCTCGGCAAAAACACGTTCAGCCAGTTCGGCCAGTTTGGGCGTGAATTCGGAAAACGAATCCAACACCATACTGGCGGCACGGTTGAATTCAAATTTCTTGTCCGACTTGCTGACCGGGGCATAGATATCGTAGCGGCGCAGGCGATCCATTCCCAGCAGGCGGGCCTTGATCTTGAAGAAACGCTGGAAAACCCCGGCATTCTTGCGGCTGACTTCGAGCAGCACATTCACGGCCTCATCGGGGATATCGTTGTTCAGGTTGCGGGCTGCGATCGGATTGGCGAAGCTGCGCAGGCTGATGTTCTCGTTGCGCCAGTCGCGGACGAGGGTCTGGTACATCTGGCCCAGGATGGTTCCATCTTCGCCGTAGACCCGGTAGAGTTCCTGGTAGGCGCGGGCGCGCAGGTCCGGGTCGGCCTGGCGGACGAGTGCCATCAGTTCGCCGCGCGTCATCTCCTTCACTTCACCATCCACTTCCACCTTAAAGATGTAGCGGTTGGTGATGGCATCGTATAGGGTGATGAGGGCATTATTGCCGGTTACGTTCTTCAGGTTGACGATCTTTTCTTCGGCTTCCGTAAGGGTGTGCGGCTTGAATTTGCGCATCACTTCCAGGTAATAGCGGTAATCGCCGGAGGCATCCATCAAGCGCAGGACATTGGCTTCGTCGAGATCCTTCCACCATAATTCGAAGAACAACGTACGGTTTTGCATCTCGGCCATGAACTGCTGGATGCGTCCCAGCAGGGTCTGGATCTTCTGATCCTGGGTGTCGGCGGCAAAGGCCAGGCCGGCGAAGGAGTAGAGCTTGTTCGCCAGCCGGGTGCCTTCTTCGAGATCCTGCACCACCTCGAGAAAACTGCTGACGGGCATCCCGGCTTTCAACTGCGGGCGCAGTTTTTCGAAGCTGGCAACGTGCCCATCCAGCTTTTTGAACGCGCCTTCCAGTTCCGGGCTTTCGATGCCGGGGAAGAGATCGTTGAGGGACCAGGGGGAAAGTTTGTAAGTCATAGGGCTCCTGAGTAAGATGTTTTTATCGAACAGTGATCGGGAACTGGCTCAATCGAGATATGGGCCAGATCGAGATTCTATCATTGTAAACCGGAAGTCAGTATCCCGATTTTCAAGGTTCTAAACATTGAACCGGATGTGGACGATCTCTCCATCCTTGACGAGATACTCCTTCCCTTCCAGGCGGAGTTTGCCCTTGGCCTTGGCTTCCGTCAAGCCGCCCAGTTCGATCAGCTCCTGGAAGGGGATCACCTCGGCCCGGATGAAGCCTTTCTGCAAATCGGTGTGGATTTCCCCTGCCGCTTCATAAGCCGTGGCGCCGCGATGGACCGTCCAGGCGCGCACCTCATCCTCGCCGACGGTGAAGAAGGATTGCAGGTTGAGCAGGTCATACGAAAGGCGGATCATGCGGCTCAGGCTGAGTTCCTCGATGCCGTATTCGGCCATGAACACAGCGGCATCTTCCGGAGCCAGTTGAGCAATTTCCATTTCCAACTTGCCCTGGATGGAAACCAGCGGGCATTCATGGCATGGTTCCAATTCCGGCAGGGTCTGTCCTTCGCCTAGATTGAGAAGGATGAGCAATGGCTTGCGGCTCAACAAGCCAAAACCGGATAAAGTTTTTTCCTCCTCGGCAGTCAGTTCGATGCCCCGCAACGGTTTCTCTTCGGATAGGATGGCATGCAACCGTTCGAATAGGATTGTCTGGCGCTCATTGAGAACCTTATCCGTGCCGCCTTTGCGACGCTCCTCCGCCAGGCGCTCCAGCTTGCGCTCCACGGCGATGGTGTCGTTCAGGATGAGTTCGGTTTCCATCGCGGCCATATCCCGGGCCGGGTCCACGGTGCCGGATGGATGTGGCACGTTTTCGTCCGGGAAGCAGCGCACCACATGAATCAGGCCGTCCATCTGGGTCAGCTGGTTGAGCAGTGTCCCAGAGATGCCGCCCTTGGCGGCACTGGCGCCTTCCAGTCCGGCAATGTCCGCATAGGTGACCTTGGCGTAGATGGTCTTACGCGGGTTGAACATCGCCGATAGCCGGTCCACGCGCCCGTCGGGGACATCCACCACCGCGGTGTGGATCTCGATGCGCCCCGCGCTGGCGGTGGTGGGGGTGTCGCCGCGTGTCAGTGCGTTGAATATGGTTGTCTTTCCGGATTGTGAAAAACCGATAATACCGAGTTTCATCTTGAACCTTCGTCAATGGGGTGGTAAAATTCAGCCGCTGGGCCGAAGTGGCGGAACAGGCAGACGCGCACGACTCAAACTCGTGTTCCTTCGGGATTGTGGGTTCGATTCCCACCTTCGGCATTATACAACCTTTTTTCCCTTGCCGGGGAGTAGCGACCGTTTGCCCTGCGGGGCGCGGGGCAGGTTGTCGTCAGCACGTGATCATTCGATCACCGGCAGCCTGTACGCTCTCAAGCGTCTGCGAGACCGCATCAGGTGGTCTCGTTTTGTTTGCCAGGAGTGATATGAAATACCCCTTTATTTTCTTCCTCGTCGATGCACTGCTTGCCATCGGGTACGTGGTCGCTGCATTGATGCACTTCATCAGGCAGGTATTCAGCCGGCGCAAAAGCAGATAGAAACCCTTGGCCATTTCCATTACCGATGAGATACAATTGGCGGGGTAATAGCTGCCGATTTCAAGCTTGCCGGAGGAGGTCTTATGCCATCTGCGAATGATATCCTGGGCATTATCATGGGTGGGGGACGGGGAAGCCGTTTGTATCCTCTAACGAAAGTGCGCACGAAACCGGCCGTTCCCTTCGGGGGCAAGTACCGCTTGATCGATATCACTATCAGCAACTGCATCAATTCCGGTGTGAACCGCGTGGCGGTTTTGACCCAGTTCAACTCCGTATCCCTGCACCGCCATATTGCCCAAACCTACAATTTCGACGCCTTCCATACCGGCTGGGTGCAGATCCTGGCCGCTGAGCAGACGCTGGAGAGCAGCGATTGGTACCAGGGCACGGCTGATGCTGTCCGTAAACAGTTGTTCGAAATCCAGGCGGCGCGTTGTGATTACACCCTCATCCTGGCCGGTGACCACCTCTACCGCATGGATTACGCTGCCCTGGCCGAGTACCACTGGCAGACCGGGGCGGATATCACGGTTGCTGTCCAGCCAGTCAGGCTGGATGACGCCTCCCGTTTCGGGATCCTTAAACG
>JBFYSM010000538.1:0-6076 GCA_041301605.1 Chloroflexota bacterium
AGCTTTATTGGCGAAGCCGGACAGATGCTTAACTTAATGATGGCGGGTGCATTTATCGCCGTTATCCCTATTCTCATTCTGTACTTCTTTACCCAAAAACAATTCACTGAAAGCATCGCTCGTAGTGGATTGAAAGGATAAACAAGGAATATAAGGAGGTGATGAAAACCTATTATCTTGAACGCCTACCCCACGCGATTCGAAAGTATCTAAGCCAAATCAAAAAAAGGAGAACGAGAAACCATGTCTAAGAATCTGTTAAAGCTAGCCTTCGTGGCTGTGATGATTCTCTCCCTGCTGCTTGCAGCATGCGGACCAACCGAAACACCTACCCCTGAACCCACCGAACCGCCGGCCGAGCCCACCGAGGAACCAACAGAAGAACCAGCTCCCGAGCCGACCGTAGATCCCACCGGCCAGACCGTAACCTTCTGGCACGTCTGGGGCACCGGCCTGCCCAATGAGACCATGCTCGCCATTGTGGATGAATTCAATGCCACCAACGAGTGGGGTATCACTGTCGAAGCGCTCGACCAGGGCAACTACAGCAACCTCGAAGACGCCCTCAACGCCGCCATCCAGTCCGGCGACATCCCTGACCTGGTGACGGGTTACACCAACGCCATGGCCAACTGGTACGCTGTCGATACGGTTGTTGACCTGATTCCTTACGTCAATGATCCTTACTTCGGCCTCACCGATGCCGACTACGATGCATTCTACGAAGGCGCTATCAACGGTGGCAAGGCCCCGGATGGCACTTTCTTCGCCTTCCCCATCAGCCAGTCTGCAAACGTGATCTTCTACAACTCCCAATGGGCCCAGGAGCTCGGCTTCGCCAATCCCCCCACCACCTATACGGAGTTCAAAGAGCAGGCTTGCGCCGCAACAGCCGCCAATGCCAGCGATGACAACCCCGACAATGACGGCACGGGCGGTCTTGTGCTTTATGCCAGCGCGTCCAATGTCGCATCCTTCGTGTTTGCCAATGGCGGCGATATGCTCGACGCAGCTGGAACAGGATACGACTTCGCCGATCAAACCGTTGTCGATGTTGCTGAATTCTTCAAGGATCTGTGGGACAGCGGCTGTGCCTACCCAACCGAATCCTATCCAAATCCTGAATTCGCCACCCGCAAGGCGCTCTTCACCATCAGCTCGACCGCTGGCCTGCCCTACCAGATTGCTGCGTTCGATGCAGAAGGTGCGATCAAGGATGATTGGACGCTGGCTACCTTCCCAGGTAAAGATGGCGGTCAGGCTGTCAATCTGTTCGGTCAGTACATTGCCATGGGCAATACCAATCCCGAGCGCATGATGGCTACCTGGGTATTCATGAAATACCTCACTTCCCCCGAAGTACAGGCCAAGTGGATCGAGGGCAGCGCCTACTACCCGACTCGCAGCGACACACTGCCGTTCTTGGATGAATACATCCAAAACAACCCGATCTGGTCATACGGCCTCTCCTTCCTGCAATATGGTGCGGCTGAACCCGCATGGCCATCCTGGACATCCGTTCGCCGCGAGGTTGGCAACTCCTTTGCCGCAATCCTGCAGGGTACACTTGAAGATATCCCGGCCCTGTTGGATGATCTGAACGCTAAGGCAGCCCAGGCAATCATCGAAACCCAGGAATAGCCTTCCTGCTGTAACAAGCAAGTATGTTTTGGAGCGGGTCAATCCTGACCCGCTCCTTCATTGTCGACCCGGAACTAGACAAGTGTTATACTGGTTTCAAACACGAACACAGAAAACGAGATTTCTTATTATGGTTACACAAACTACTACAGGCACACCATCCAATCCGCTCCCCGCAATCACCCTGGAGCAACTGCCGCAGAAGTTGCGCACCGCCGCCGCACACGCCGGTTGGGATTCGCTCGTGCCCGTACAGGCCCGGGGGCTTCCCTACATCATGGCGGGACACAATATGATGGTGCAAGCCCGCACCGGGAGCGGAAAAACCGGCGCCTTCCTTCTCCCCATGCTCGAAAAGCTTAACCCAGGCAAACCAACCTGCCAGGCAGTCATTCTCGTGCCCACACGCGAACTCGCCCGCCAAGTATGGCAGGAGGCTGAAAAACTGTGCCAGGATACCGGCCTGCTGACAACAGCCATCTATGGCGGCGTAGGCTATAAAACCCAGATCGATGCGCTGAAAAAAGGTGCCCACATTGTGGTAGGCACGCCTGGGCGCGTGCTGGACCATTTGATCAAGCGCACCCTTTCCTTCGAACACATTTCCATGCTGGTTTACGATGAAGCCGACCGGATGCTGTCAATGGGCTTCTATCCGGATATGCGCGAAATCCAAAGCCACCTCCCCAGAAGATCCATCCACACCTGCATGTTCTCGGCCACCTTTCCCGATTCAGTCATGCGCCTGGCACAGGAGTTCATCCGCGACGGGGAGTTCCTGAACTTGAGTACCGATCACATCCATGTTGCAGAGACCGACCACATCTTCTATATCGTCTCGGGCATGGACAAAGACCGCAGCCTGGTACGCCTGATCGAGGTTGAAAACCCGGCCTCTGCCATCATCTTCTGCAACACCAAGGCCCGCGTGCATTATGTTGCCGTGGTGCTGCAACGCTTCGGTTACGATGCGGACGAACTCAGCGCCGACCTGCCCCAATCCGCCCGCGAACAGGTGCTGGAGCGCGTCCGGCGCGGTACACTGCGCTTCCTGGTGGCGACCGACGTCGCCGCCCGCGGCTTGGATATCCCCACCCTGTCCCACGTGATCCAATATGAACCACCCGATGAACTGGAAGCCTACATCCACCGCGCCGGGCGGACGGGGCGCGCCGGGGCCAGCGGCGTGGCGATTTCGCTGGTCAACCGTCTCGAAAAATTCACCCTCGACAAGATCGCAAAAACCTACAACATCCCCTTCGAGGAATGCGCCATCCCCAGCGATGAAGATGTGGAAGCGATCGTCGCCGAACGCCTGACCACCCTGCTCGAAGCCCGCCTGCGGACGCGCGACAAACTCCAGACCGAACGCTCGCGCCGATTCGTCTCCCTGGCCCGCAGCCTGGCTGAGCATGAAGAAGAACTGCCCATCATCACCATGCTGTTGGATGACACCTACCAACAAGCCCTGCACGCCCCGGCCCCGCAGCCGCCAGGCGCACCCGGGCTGGAGAAGGAAAAACGAACGAGATTCACCCAGAAACGTCGCCGCAGGCGATAAACTTGCAAAACAAAATGCGGCTGGAATCTCGCATATAATCGCATCATGTTCTCATTCGATCTCATTGCCACCCAAAACCGCGCCCGCACAGGGCGCTTCCATACCCCGCACGGCGAACTGGCCACCCCGGTCTTCGCACCGGTTGGCACACAGGCCACAGTCAAAACCCTCACACCCGAACACCTGAAATCCATCCGCGCCAGCCTGGTGCTTTCCAATACCTACCACCTGTACCTGCGCCCCGGCGATGAACTCGTCGCAGAAATGGGCGGCCTGCACGAGTTCATGCAATGGCCCGGCCCGATGCTGACCGATTCCGGCGGCTTCCAGGTTTTCTCGCTATCGGATACCCGCAAGATCGATGATGACGGCGTCACCTTCAAATCCCACATCGACGGCTCCACCCACCGCTTCACCCCAGAGAGATCCATCCAGATCCAGGAGAACCTCGGCGCCGATATCATCATGGCCTTCGACGAGTGCGCCGATCCCAACGACCAAGCCTACATCGCCAAAGCCACGGAACGGACCCATCGCTGGGCGGAACGGTCACTGGCAGCCCACAAACGGGCTGACCAGGCCCTGTTTGGGATCATGCAGGGCGGGGTCGATCCGGACCTGCGGCGGGCCTCCGCTGAATTCATCTCATCCCTGCCGTTCCTGGGCATCGCCATCGGCGGCCTGTCGGTCGGTGAAACAAAAAGGGAAATGTACGAAACCCTTGATATGGTAACCCCGCTCCTTCCCGAAGACAAACCGCGCTACCTGATGGGTGTTGGAACCCCCGAAGACCTGATCGAGGGCATCCGGCGCGGCATCGACATCTTCGATTGTGTCCTGCCGACGCGGTTGGCGCGTCACAATGCCGCCTTCTCCAGCGAGGGACGGCTCAACCTGATGAACGCATCCTACGCCCGCGACCGCCTCCCCATCGATGAAACCTGTGACTGCTACACCTGCCGAATCTTCACGCGGGCTTACTTGCGGCATCTCATCGTGGCTAAGGAATTGCTGGCCGGGACGCTCCTCTCCATCCACAATTTACGCGCCTTGATCCGCCTGATGGAAGAAATGCGCATCGCCATCCAGGATGGCTCATTCGAAGCAAAAGTCCCCAGCCTGTTGGCCCAATGGCAAGGCAACGCAGAAAGGGCATCAAAGACAAAGAACACCAAGTAACACAAAGGCTTTTCCTTTGTGATCTTC
This sequence comes from Chloroflexota bacterium, assembly GCA_041301605.1. GTDB lineage: Bacteria > Chloroflexota > Anaerolineae > Anaerolineales > Villigracilaceae > VGNO01. The sequence goes on from JBFYSM010000538.1 coordinate 4,409, forward strand.
GTGGTTCAATACTCTCAGACACCGGAGTCATCATGACCATTCTCGAATCGCTTTTACTCGGCATCATCCAGGGCCTGACCGAATTCATACCGGTCTCGTCAACAGCCCACCTGCTCATCGGCCAGAAACTGCTCGGCCTACCCGCCAGCGACACCATGTTCTCCTTCCTGGTCATCGTTCAGTTGGGGACCATCGTGTCGCTTTTGATCTACTTCTGGAAAGATGTCTGGAAAATCGTTCGGGCCACACTGGCCAGTATTCCCCTGCTCATCAAGCGCGACACAGGAAAACTTGACACCGAAGCACGCCTGGGCTGGTACATCATCATCGCCACCATCCCTGCCCTGCTGGCCGGCTACCTGCTCAAGGATGCTGTGGAAGCGCTCTTCCGCACCCCCCTATTGGAATCCGCCATCCGGCTTATTGCCGCCGCCATCCTGTTGACCCTGGCCGAATGGTTGACGAAAAAATCCCGCAGTCTCGATTCGATGACCTGGCTGGATGCCCTGTTCGTCGGTTTCATGCAGGTGATCGCCGTGTTCCCCGGCGCATCCCGCAGCGGGACAACCATCAGCGGTGGTATGTTCCGTGGTTTCGACCGCAAATCCGCAGCGCGCTTCGCCTTCCTGATGTCCATCCCGGTCATGCTGGCCGCGGGCGGCTACGAGATGCTGGATATCATCAAAATGCCGGATATGGGTCAATTCCTGCTCCCCCTGGCGATTGGATTCGTGGCCGCGGCTGTCATCGGCTGGCTGGCCATCAAATGGCTGTTGAACTATCTCAGCAAGCACTCACTCTATGTTTTTTCAGCATATTGCGCCATCGTTGGCACTACCGTATTGGTTATCTCCCTTTTCTAATTGGAAAACCCTATGATCGAAAACATACCCCAACTCCCTGAAATGATCGAGCTTTTGGAAAGACTGGTAAAAATCGAATCCCCCTCGCATGATAAAACCGGGGTGGACCGCGTCGGGTCGCTTGTTGCCACCGAAGCGGAAAAGGTGGGCGCAACCATCATCCGCCACCCCCAAACCACTGCCGGCGATAACTTCCTGGCGCGCTGGGGAGAAGGCAAAGGCGGCATCCTCCTGCTGTGCCACATGGATACGGTTTTTCCAATCGGCACCCTGGAACAAATGCCCTTCTACGAAAAAGACGGCAAACTTTTCGGCCCCGGTGTGCTCGATATGAAAGGCGGGATCGTCATTGCGTTGAAAGCCATCGAGGCCCTGCAACGGGCCAATGCCATGCCAGACCACCCGGTCAAGGTTCTGTTCACATCCGACGAAGAAAGCGGCAGCCATACCTCCCGCCCGTTCATCGAAATGTACGCCGGGGAATCCGACATGGTTTTTGTACTCGAAGGCGCCATGGCAGATGGCTCGCTGAAAACCTGGCGCAAAGGCGTGGGCGGGTTCAAGGTCACGGTCAAAGGGCAGGCTGCCCATGCCGGCGGGGATCACCAAAAAGGGCGCAACGCAATCGAGGAAATGGCCCACCAGGTACTTGCCATCCAGAAAATGACCGACTACGACAAGGGGACCACCCTGAACGTTGGCGTGCTCCGCGGCGGGACAGTCTCGAACGTTGTCCCGGACGAAGCGGTTGCGAAAGTGGACCTGCGCGTGCTCCAGCCCGAGGAATGGGAGCGCGTCAATGCGG
>JBFYSM010000541.1:0-3855 GCA_041301605.1 Chloroflexota bacterium
GCACGGAAACGAAAAGCATCCATGAGTCATTAGCGTTTCTGCTTCTCCTCCTCCCCATTCGGCCAGGGTCTCCCCCTGGCCGAATTGGTTTAACACGCGGGGGCTATATGTAATCGTTAACCAAATGTTAAACAACTGTTCCACAGGCATTAAACATGGCTTGATAAACTTCTCCCAACAAATATAAGGAGAAAAGAAATGTGTAAGAATTTAATTGTTTCCCTGTTCGTTCTGCTGATCGCCGCCATGGCTCTCAGCGCCTGTGGCCCGCAAGCCACCCCAACCCCGGTCGCGACCCAAAAACCCGTCGAAACCGAAGAACTGGTTGTTACTGAAGAACCCGTAGTTGACCCAATGGCCATGTACCTGCCCGAGAATGTCACGGGTGAGATCATCACCGCCGGTTCATCCACGGTCTTCCCGCTTTCCGAGCGCATGAAACAGCGCTTCGAGGAGGAAGGTTTCACCGGTAACCTGACCATCGACAGCATTGGCTCCGGCGCCGGCTTCACCCGCTTCTGCGTGGATGGCGACACCGATATCGCCAATGCCAGCCGCCCCATCAAGACCGGTGAAGGTAGTGAGACCGCCAAATGCCAGGCCATTGGCCGTGAACCGCTCGAATTCCTGGTTGGGCTGGATGCACTTGCCGTGGTTGTCAGCAAGGACAATACCTTCGCCACGGATGTAACCAAAGACGAACTGGCTTTGATCTTCTCGACCGCTGAAAAATGGTCGGATGTCCGCCCCGAGTGGCCCGCTGAACCGATCCAGCGCTTCATCCCCGGCACCGATTCCGGCACCTTCGATTTCTTCGTTGAGTTTGTCATGGCTCCTGCAAACAAGAATGCAGACGGAAAAGCCGATATGGATCTGGGTGAAGCTGCCATCCTGGCTGCCAATAACCTGCAGCTCTCCGAAGATGACAACGTTCTCGTGCAGGGTGTGATTGGTAGCCCCTATGCTATCGGTTTCTTTGGTTACGCCTACTACCAGGAGAACGCGGGTAAGTTGAACGTTCTCTCGATCGATAGCATCGCCCCCACTGCCGAGACTGCCGAGAGCGGCGAATATCCGTTGGCTCGCCCACTCTTCATCTACTCGACTGCCCAGATCATGCAGGAAAAACCCCAGGTTGCAGCGTTTATCTACTTCTACCTGATGAACGTCAATGATGAGATCCTGGATGTTGGTTATTTCCCGGCCAGCCAGGCTGCCTTGGATGCAGGCCTGAACGCCTGGTACGAAGCCACCGGCATGCAACCATAATTATTCACAGGGGCAGGACTACTTCTTCCCTCCATTGCCCTTCCCCCTTCATCCCGAGGGGGGAAGGCACTCTGCTGTAAAAATAAGGTTTGTCATGGCTGATCAATCGAATGGAATGGACAAGCTGGTTGGGTATCCAACCAAAACCCTGGGCCTGAAGAAAAGGCACCGTTTGGGTGAATCCGTTATCCAATCCCTGTTGTTTTTTGCTGGATTCTTCTCGATCTTCACCACGCTTGGAATTATCTATGAACTGGGTAAGGAAGCCTGGCTCTTTTTTCGTTTGCCGGAGGTCAACCTCTGGCAGTTCCTGACCGGCACCAAATGGCAGCCGCATATCAATGAGTTCGGCGTGCTGCCGCTGGTCAATGCCACGTTGGTGACTACCGCCGTAGCCATGTCAATTGCCATCCCGCTCGGGCTGGCTGTGGCGATCTACTTAAGCGAATACGCGACCATCAAGGTGCGCAACACCCTCAAACCCATCCTGGAGATCCTGGCCGGCATTCCCACCATTGTCTATGGTTATTTTGCCCTGACCTTTGTCACCCCCATCCTGCGCTCCATCTTTGGACGGGATGTTGTCGAAATTTACAACACCGCCTCGGCTGGCCTGGTGATGGGTATCCTGATCCTGCCTCTGATCGCTTCCATCAGCGAGGATGCTCTCAATGCAGTACCGCGTTCCCTGCGCGAGGCCGCCTATGGGTTGGGCGCCACCAAGCTGGAAGTGGCGGTCAAGGTGGTTGTCCCATCCGCCCTTTCCGGCATTGCGGCGGCCATTATCCTGGGTATCAGCCGCGCCATTGGGGAGACGATGATTGTAGCCGTGGCTGCAGGCGCCGGACCGAAATTTACCTTCAATCCCTTCCAGGGCGCTGAGACGATGACCGGGCACATCGTGCGTATTTCGGGGGGGGATCTGAGCTATGACTCGATCGATTACAACAGCATCTTTGCCATCGGCCTGCTGCTTTTCTTTATCACCTTGAGCCTCAACATCATCAGCCAGCGCATCGTGCGCCGGTTCCGGGAGGTGTACGAATGAACCAAGACAAGGAACGAACGGCGCACCTGGTTGGCTCGGATTCCCCCCTAGCCCCGGAACCCAACCTCTCCGCCCGTCACCGGCGCGGGCGTGCCTGGCAGTTGATCTTCCAGGCTTCCACCGTGGTGGGCATCATTGTCCTGACAGCTCTGTTACTGAACATCATCGACAGTTCATTCGGCTTCGTGGCATACGAGTACAAAGTGGATCCGGCTACTTTCATTGTGGATGGGGTTCCTCTTGAAGATCAAACCAAGGATCAATTGGTGGCCTTATTGCAATCAGAACTGTCGAAAGGCGCTTTCAACAAGCTCAACGATGAAAAACCGTTCGAAGAACGCACCCGTGCTGAGGTATTTGGTTTGGTTGCTGAACGCATCCTCAAATCCAAAGTGATCTCATCCTGGTCGCTTTCCACTTCCCTCTTCCGCCGTGCCGAAATCGACGCCGAAGTACAGGAACATCTGATCGAACACCCGCGCCTGGAGTTGAAATTCGTTTCCTGGCTGACAACCGATTTCCTCAGCCGCCCGCAATCCAGCGAGGCGGTCACGGCCGGTGTCCGTACGGCCATCCTGGGTTCACTGCTGACCATTCTCATCACCATCCTGGTAGCTCTCCCGCTGGGGGTGGGTGCAGCCATTTACCTGGAGGAATATGCCACGGACAACTGGCTCAACCGCATCATCCAGACCAATATCAATAACCTGGCTGGCGTGCCATCCATCATCTACGGGATCCTGGGCTTGGCAATCTTCGTTAGGGCATTGCAAAAACTGACCAGTGGCTTGCTGTTTGGGCTGGGCGACCCAACTACTGCCACCGGCCGCACCATCTTTTCAGCCGGCTTGACCCTTGCGTTGCTCATCCTTCCCGTGATCATCATCAATGCCCAGGAGGCCATCCGGGCCGTTCCGCAATCGCTGCGCAAGGCTGGCTATGGATTGGGCGCCACCAAGTGGCAGACCATCTGGGCGCATGTGTTGCCGAACGCACTGCCGGGCATCCTGACCGGTACAATCCTGGCTGTCAGCCGCGCCATCGGCGAGACTGCCCCGCTGGTGGTGGTGGGCGCCGCGACGGCCATCTCCTTCGATCCGGATATCTTCTCCCGTTTCACCACCCTGCCCATCCAGATCTACCAGTGGACCGCCCGCCCGCAGGATGAATGGCGTCACCTGGCTGCGGCCGCGATCCTGGTGCTGCTGGTCATGTTACTCAGCCTGAACGCTTCCGCCATCCTGATGCGCAACCGTTTTGCAAGAAAGTATTGATCATTTGGAGCAACGCAATATGACAGATACGAATTATGTTCTCGAAACACGCGGCTTGAATATTTTCTACGGAAATTTCCTGGCCGTAACCGATGTTTACCTCAAAATCCCACGCCACAAGATCACCGCCATTATCGGCCCCTCTGGTTGCGGGAAAAGCACTTTGCTGAGGTCTTTCAACCGCATGAACGAACTTTACCAGGGCGTGCAAACGCACGGCGAGGTGCTGTTCGATGGGCAGAACCTGTACGAGAAGAGCGTGGA
>JBFYSM010000547.1:0-10893 GCA_041301605.1 Chloroflexota bacterium
GTTTCCCAAGGCTGGATGGTGAAATTGACAGTCTGTGCTCCAACAAACTGCCAATACCAGACATCCGGGCAGTCATTGACCAGTGTGTAAACGGTGGCGGCCTGTGTCCCCCGGTCTGGAAAGGGGGGAATGCTTCCATCAGGAGTGACCACAACAGGGGAAGGAACGCAGACATTCAGGAGGATGGGGAGCCCAGACGAAACCAGATCAGGACCGTGCACATCACCACCTGGTGCAATATCCATAAAAAGATACCAGCCGGGGAGTAAAACACCAGTGACTGTATCACCTGGAGCAATAAAGAGTTGCTCGATCGTGGAATCGCCGTAATCATCCGGCAGTCGTAGGATGCGGATGATCCACTTACCAAGCGGTCGACCCTCATAGCCGTCACAGCCATTAAAGAATTTGTAGTAAAGGGGATTTACCGGCACGGAATCGCCGGGCGGCTGCGGCAGGGTTACATCAGGGAACAGGCTGTCATCCACCACAATGAGAGATTCCGCTTCGGGGCTGGCCTCGATCCATTCCTGGTATTCCTCATCCGACATTCCGCGCGGCGCGGAGGGCGGTGCGGCTTCTCCTTCGATACCGGATGCCTGGCCATCGATTAATTCCACCATTCCGTATGCGTTCCCCAGCGCACAATGGCCTTCCAGGCATGTTACAAATATTGTTTTCTTCCCAGGATCGAATGCCACGCTCATGTAACTGCCTCGTACCGACGCAATCCCCAGTGATGTTTCGATTTCCAATTCCCCGCCATTCAGGATGACCCAGAGTTGCCCAAAGAACAATTCCAGACGGGTGAAGGGATTAGCCTGATCCGGGTCGATTTCACCCACCGTCAACAAAGAGTTTGGAGCAAGCCGGACAATGGTGCCATCCGGCTCCAGGTCGAGACGGGCGCGGCTGTCATCCCCGCTGCGGGCTTCGGCACCACCGAAAAGTTCCTGCCCCAAAACTGCGGGGGCGAAGGTGGCAGCGTCAGCCGGCCTGGCTTGCACATCATTGGAAATGGATGTGAAAATGGCAACCCGGCCAATGGTTGCAGTCGGCGTCGGCGGCAGTGTAGATCCCTGGGAAGAGACAGCAGAAGGGTTGGGTTTTTCCGATTGCGTCTCCGAAGAGGGTATCCCACAGGCCGAGAAGACCAGGAGAAATGCCACAACCAAAAGCAACCCAGAGAACCTGTGCACGAGAATCGTATCCAGGAGAATCACTTCTTGCGGCGCGGTTTTGCAGCCTGGGGGGACTTCGAGGCGGCTGTTGCCTTGACAGGCGCGGGTTGACTTGCCAATTGTTCCACATAGGCTTCATGCAATCTAACCGGTTTTGCAGATACCTTCCTGAGCCGCAGGTTCAGCATCTCGACAAAGACCGAGAAGCCCATCGCAAAGTAAATGTAACCCTTGGGAATATGCTGGTGGAGGCCATCCACGATCAAGGTGAAGCCGATCAGCAGAAGGAAACTCAAAGCCAGCATCTTGATCGTGGGATGTTGTTCAACAAACTCGCTGATTGGCCCGGAAGAGATGATCATCACACCCGCGGCAACAATAACGGCGATGATCATAATAACGATTTCATTCACCATCCCCACCGCAGTGATGACCGAATCGAGGGAAAAAACGATATCCAGCAACATGATCTGGATGATCACATTCGCAAATGCAGCTTTTACTTTGGTGGATGCATGCCCTTCCACACCTTCCAGCCGTTGGTGGATTTCATAGGTACTTTTGCCCAGCAGGAACAGGCCACCGACAATGAGGATCAAATCCTTGCCGGATACTTCAAATCCGATCACGGCAAAAAGCGGCTCCGTTAATCCAATGATCCAGGAGATGGAAAGCAGAAGCAGGATGCGAGTGATGACCGCCAGAGCGATGCCGGTTGAGCGTGCTTTCGGCCTCTGGGGCGCAGGCAGTTTACCGGTCAGGATGGAGATAAAGATCACGTTATCCACACCCAGCACGAGTTCCAGGGCAACCAGGGTGATCAGGGCGATCCAGCCTTCCGGGTTGGTAATCCAGTCCATAATCAGTTCTCCTTCGGAATATGATGCAAAACTTTGCTGATTATCTCACATTATCTATGGATCACATTCTGGTTCTCTGGGAATCGCCGGAAGAGAAAAGAAATTGGATATGTTTCATATGGATAAGCGATTGTTGGTTGAGTAGGGCGGCGCTCTCCCGCCCGTATTGAAACCAACAGTCCCGGGTCTTGATATGCTGGAAAAGCACCAGCTACTCGACCTTCTATGATTGTTCCAATTATCCAGACAAGACTGGTAAAATTCACCCAACACTTTCACGCATCATTCGATTCGCTTATAATTCTGCCCGTTACCTTCGATCCATCAGGAGTCCGCATGACCCAGAAATCAACCGGTGCGCAGATCCGCCAGACCTACATCGACTTCTTCACCGAACATGGACATACCATCGTTCCATCCATGTCACTGGTGCCCGGCGAGGACGCCACCCTGCTCTTCACCAATGCCGGCATGGTCCAATTCAAGGATGTCTTCCTGGGGACCGACAAGCGCGCCTACAAGCGTGCTGCCAATTCCCAGAAATGCATGCGCGTGGCTGGCAAGCACAACGACCTCGACGATGTCGGTCGCGATGACACCCACCACACATTCTTCGAGATGCTGGGCAACTGGTCATTTGGCGATTACTATAAAAAGGAAGCCATCGAGTGGGCCTGGCAATTGCTGACGGATGTGTGGGGATTGCCAAAGGAGCGCCTGTGGTCGACCTGTTTCAAGGATGATAAGGGAGATATACCTGCCGATGAAGAGGCAGCGATGTACTGGCGCAAACAGCCGGGCATGAACCCTGATCACATCCTTTTCTTTGGCCGCAAAGACAACTTTTGGGAAATGGCTGAAACAGGCCCCTGCGGCCCGTGTTCTGAAATCCACTTCGACCGCGGCGAGGAATACTGCAACCTGAAAGGTCAGCCGCATACCTGCTCCGTCAACGGGGATTGCACCCGCTACCTGGAACTTTGGAACCTGGTTTTCATCCAATACAACCGCCTCGGCCCGGACAAGCTGGAACCGCTTCCTGCCACCCACGTGGACACAGGCATGGGGTTCGAGCGTATTGTCTCGGTCTTGCAGGGTGTCGACTCCAACTATAAAACAGATCTCTTTGCCCCCATGCTGGAAACGCTGCGCTCGCTCACTGGCCATTCCATCGAACAGGTTTATGCCGATTTCACTCCATACCGCGTCATCGCCGACCATGCCCGCGCCGCGTCCTTCCTCATCGCGGACGGCGTCGTCCCCGGCAACACCGGCCGGAACTATATCTGCCGAATGATCATCCGCCGCGCAGCGCGATTTGGCTCGAAACTGGGACTACACGAACCATTCCTATCGAAAGTCGCCGAAGCAGTTATCGAAACATATGGGGATTTCTACACAGAGCTGAGGAAACACCGCCAGGCCATATTGGATAACTTGAGACGCGAAGAGGTCCGCTTTGCACGCACGGTAGAAAGCGGTACAGCAGTGCTGGATGGATACCTGGCTGAGCTCCGCAAATCCGGGAAGCGGATGCTTTCGGGCGAGAAGGCTTTCGATCTGTATGCCACCTACGGCCTGCCGTTCGAGATCACCCGCGACATCGCCCGCGAACAGAACCTGGAAGTGGATGAGGCTGGTTTCCGTTCTGCAATGGATGAACACCGGCTGGCATCCGGCGCGGGACAGGCCATGGGTGCAATGGGCGGCGAAGATGCGGAACAGTTCAGCAACCTGCTCAAAGAACTGCAACAGCAGTGCAAACTGGGGGATACGGGGGTTCGCAACAACCCATATGACAGGCTGGAAACAGAAGGTTCTGTCCTAGCGCTTTACACCGCCGGGCAGTTCGTGCAGGAAGCCTACCCGGACGATGAAGTGGAAATCATCCTGCCGGAGACCGGCTTCTACATCGAATCCGGCGGTCAGGTATCTGACACTGGAATGATATTGGCAAAAACTGATGAAAACGGCAATATCCCCTGGGGCATCCAGGTGACCGGCATGCGCAAGCCGTCGGCCGGGATGATCGCCCATGTGGGAACGGTTTCATTCGGCACCCCGCAGGTTGGGGATCCCGCCATTGCAAGCGTGAACGCCGAACGCCGCCACGACATCATGCGCAACCACACCGCCACGCACCTCCTGCACGCCGCCCTCCACAAAGTACTCGGAGAAATGGCCCGCCAGGCCGGTTCGCTGGTGGCTCCCGACCGCCTGCGCTTCGACTTCACCCACCCCGAAGCGATGACAGCCGAAGAGATCGAACAGGTCGAGAAGATCGTCAACGATGCCATTGCGGCAGATATGCCGGTCACGCCGGTTTCCAAGTCCCGCGAGCAGGCCATTGCCGAAGGCGCCATGGCGCTCTTCGGTGAGAAATACGGCGAAACGGTGCGGACGATCACAATTTTGGAATCCGACGGCTCGCCGTCGGCAGGCCGTTATTCCTACGAATTGTGCGGCGGCACTCACCTGGAACGGACCTCCGATGTAGGTGTTTTCATCATCACCAGCGAAGGCTCTGCGGCGGCCGGTGTTCGCCGCATCGAGGCGGTCACCGGGCGCGGCGCTCATGAATTGATCGCCCGCCGGTTCAAGGCGCTCAAGCAGGCTGCCAGCCTGCTATCGACTACACCGGAGGCTGTTCCCCAAAAAGTGGAAACCTTGCAGGACGAAATGACCGAAACCCGCAAACAAGTTGCATCCCTGCGGATACAACTGGCGGCCGCATCCTTCGATTCACGCCTGGAAAGTGTGGAAGCCATCGCCGGGATTTCCTTACTGCGCATGGAGTTGCCCGGCGCGGACAAGGATACGCTCGGCAAACTGGCCGATCAATTCCGTGAAAAATATCCCCAGAATGGCATCTGTGTCATTGCCGCACCCTCGGAAGGAAATATCGTGGTGATGGCAGCCGTGACCCAGGATTTAATCAAGAAAGGCATCAAAGCCGGTGACCTGGTGGGCCATATCTCGCGCCAGTTGGGAGCAGGCGGCGGCGGCGCGCCGCACCTGGCATTCGGCGGAGGAAAGGATGTATCGAAACTGAACGAGGCGCTGGACTCGGTGACGGATTGGGTAGAAGGAAAATTGAACTGATCTGTTAGAGTGCAATTCTCGTTTCCTCCCCTTTCATCGGGCCGCATCCTCGCGGCTCGATTGTGTTTTAACCAAGGAAAGCTTAATTGAGGAGGCATTCATGTCGGAAGTCATTCTTTGGTTTCTATTTGGCTTTTTCCTCGGCTCCATCCCCTTCTCCCTCATCATCGGCAAACTCTTCACGAAGAAAGACATCCGCACCGTCGGCGATGGCAACCCCGGCGGAACGAACGCCCTGAAAGCCGGCGGTTTGAAGGCGGGCATCCCGGCCATCCTGCTGGATATCGGCAAGGGTTTCCTGCCGGTATTTCTTGCTCAACGCGATGGCATGGCTGGCTGGGAATTGATCCCGGTCTGCCTGGCACCCATCCTGGGGCATGCCTTCTCGCCCTTCCTGAAATTCATGGGCGGCAAAGCCTTGAGTGCAACCGGCGGTGTCTGGTTGGCCCTGATCGGCTTGTGGGCATTCCCGGTCTATGCATCGCTGGCGGTGCCATTCACCATACTCCAGACCGAACACCCCTGGTCGGCCAATGCCGGAATGCTCGCCCTGATCGGGTACGCCATCCTGTTCGGCGAACCCTGGCTGGTCGCCTTTGCAGCCCTGAACACCTTGCTGATCGCCTGGACGCACCGCCGCGACCTGGCCCGTCCCATGCGGCTGCGGGAGTGGGTTACCAGCCGGCTGCTGGGGAGGCGGGCGTGAGCCTCGACTGGAACCCCCATGCCCTGTTCATCCTCTTCTTCCTGTTCTTCGGTTTGGTCACGGTGCTGGTCAACCACTTCACCGTCCGGCGCTTCGACCAGTACCCCACTGCGGACGAATTCCCGCGCGTTTCCGTGCTCGTCCCGGCCCGCAACGAAGAACGCAATATCGAGGCTTGTGTGACATCCCTGCTGGCGCAGGATTACCCGGATTTCGAAGTCATCGTGCTGGATGACCACTCGATGGATGAAACGCCCCGCATCCTGACGAGGCTCTCCCGGCAAGATGACCGGCTGCGGGTTCTAGATGGCGCACCCCTGCCGGATGGCTGGCTGGGGAAACATTGGGCCTGCCACCAACTCGGCGAGGCTGCCACGGGTGAAGTCATCCTGTTCACCGACGCTGATACGCGTCACGCGCCGGATATGTTGCGCGCCAGCCTCTCAGCCATGATCGCTGAAAACGCAGACCTGGTGACCGCCTTCCCCCACGAGGAAGTGGTAACCTGGGGTGAACGGCTGCTGGTTCCCATTATCGGCTTTGGAATTTTCACTTTCATCCCGGTGCGCCTGGTGCAGAAACTGCGCCTGGCGGCGTTGTCGGTCACAATCGGGCAGTTCATGCTCTTTCGCAAGGCGGCTTATGATGCCATTGGCGGATATGCGGCGGTCAGGAACGAGATCGTGGATGATATGTGCCTGGGACGGCGGATCATCACCGGCGGGTATGCCTGGCGGCTCATGGATGGCACCCAGCATTTTTCCTGCCGGATGTACCATGATTTCTGGGAGGTTGTGAACGGATTCAGCAAGAGCCTGTTCGCTGTCTTCGATTACCGCATCCTGCCATACCTCATCGGCTGGACAGTTGTGGGAACAACGTTCATTGAACCAGCAGTGGCGCTTGTCTCGCGTTGGGCCGGTCATCCGCTGACCTCCCTGCCCATCGAGCATGCGACCCTGGCCGTGCTGCTGTCCATCACACTCTGGATGACCGTCTATCGCCGCTTCAAATTCCCGGCCTACCTTGTTTTCTATTACCCTTTGAGCCTGGCTTTGTTCCTGGGAGTGGTTGCCCGATCCTTCATCCAGACAACCACCGGCACCGCCACCTGGAAGGATCGCACCCTGGAACGGGTCGCCATGCGCTGGCTATAACGTTAGAACGTTTCAACGTGGAAACGTTCTAACGTATAATGGGGGAGCGATGAAAACCCACATCATCCAACTGGATACGCATGATGATCATATTTCGATCCGTGACAAGATGTCCTGGGCGAAGTCGCCGCGCATCCTGCTGGTTTGGCCAGACCTAGAACGGGTCGCGATCCGCCCGCTGGATCTCAAGCTGCTCGAACGGCATGCCACCTCCCTGGGAGCGCAATTGGGCCTGGTGACGCGTGATGCAAAGGTACACCGCGCCGCAGCGGAACTCGACATCCCTGTTTTTACTAACACAAGCAAAGCCCACCAGCACAGGTGGAAGCGTACACGGGAAGAGAAGCTCTTCCTGCGGCGCCACCCCCGCCAGAACCTGCGCAAAGCAGCGCTGGAAGCCCGCCTCCCCGAAGCCGCCTGGCGGGATCGCCCCTCAGCGAGGATGATATTCTTCACCATAGGCGTATTGGCCATGCTTGCCCTGGCGCTATCCTTGCTCCCATCTGCCAGGATCCAGCTGGCATTGGAAACCGAAAGCCAGACATTTACGATCCCCATCTCCGCCCATCCCGGAACAAGCCAGCCAAGTCCATCCGGCGAGATCCCTTTGCAGCAAATCGTCATCAGCACATCAGCCGTACAGGAAGTGGTGGCCAGCGGGCGGGCGCTTGTTCCAGCAACGAAATCCAAAGGAAATATCCAGTTCCGCAACCTGACCGAGAGCAGCATTCTCATCCCTGCCGGGACGGTCATCCTAACCCTGGATTCCATTCCCGTTCGCTTTGTAACAACAAAAAGCGCTGAGGTGCCGGGGGGCATCGATCAAACAGCAAATGTCACCGTTGAGGCCGAACAACCCGGCTCCATGGGCAATGTGGCAGCCGAAGGCCTGCAAGCAATCGAGGGCGCCTTGGGATTGTCTGTGGTCGTCACGAACCCGGAAGCCACATCCGGTGGGGCGGATCGACGCGAAACCGTGCTGACAGACAGCGACCGCAGCCGCGCCCGCCAAACGCTGCTTGCCATGTTGCAGGAACAGGCATCCGAACAGGGCAAGCAGATGCTTTCCTCCGGCGATCTCCCGCTGCCCATTACGGTCGTGGATGTGAATATGCTGGAAGAAGATGCCATCCAGATCGAGGATTCATCTTCGTACACATACAAGCTTTCCGGCGATGTGGTATTTTTCTATGCGCCAGCCAGTGCACTGGCCTGGCTGGGGGATTTCATCTTCACCCCATCCTTGCCAGAAGGCTACCAGGCCGTACCCGATACGCTTTCTTATGAAATCGTCGGCAATCCTGCAATGGGCGATGCTGGGAACATCCTGTTCGACCTGCAATTCGGGCAGCAGATCCATCCGCAGATCGATCTGTACGAGCTGATCCAATCCATCCGGGGGCGCAACCCTAAAAGCGCCCAACGCCAACTCCAAGTCCAGCTGGCATTCATCCAGGGTTCCAGCATCAGGATGACACCTTCCTGGTGGCCCTGGCTGCCGCTGTTCCCGTTCCGCTACGAAATAACCTACTGAACGCATATGCGAATCCTGGCCGTAGATCATGGTTCCAAACGCATCGGGCTTGCCATCAGCGACCCGACTGGGATGATCGCCAATCCGCTGGCAGTCATCCCCCATACTTCCCGGATCCTGGATGCCGCCACGGTCGCTGAACTGGCCGCGTCCCACGAAGCCGGCATGATCATCGTCGGGCAATCGTTCGACGAATCCGGCCAGCCGAACCTGTCCGGCCGCCGCTCGGCGCGCTTTGCTGCCATCCTGCGCACCCAGACCTCGATCCCGATCGTGATGTGGGATGAAGATTTCAGTACCCAGAGCGCCCGCTCTGCAAGGATCGCGATGGGCGCCTCGCGCAGGAAACGCTCCGGCCACCTGGATGACTTGGCCGCGACCGTTCTGCTACAATCCTATCTAGATGCACAATCCCAACAAGGCGAAAACAATTGAAGAAGAAACGCTCCTGCTTGCCGTGGATCATATTGATCCTTTTATTCATCGGCATCGTTGCCATATCTGTATATATCCCGATCGTCGCCGAACAATCCTACGGATCACCGGTGCCCGCCTTGACCCCCTGGCAGCGTTTCAGCTACTCATTCCAACTCATCTGGCATGCCGCGAATCTCTCCGTACCGGTTGATTCCCTGGGCGCGGAGCAACTATTTGTCATCGAACAGGGGGAGACGATATACTCCATCAGCAATCGGCTCGAAGAATCTGGCTTGATCCACAATGCGGGCGTTTTCCGCATCTACCTGATCTACAGAGGATTGGATACAACCGTCCAGTCGGGCAAATACACGCTCAGCCCGGCGATGACTGCCATCGGGATCGCCCAGGCCCTTCAGGATGCCACCCCCACAGAAGTGACCTTCAGAGTGCTGGCAGGCTGGCGGATGGAGGAAGTGGCCGCTTCGCTCCCGACCTCAGGCCTGTCCATTGCACCGGAGGCTTTCACCACCGCCATGCAGAATCCGCCCCAGGTTTCGGGCCTGCTGCCTGCCGGGGTTAGCGCGGAGGGTTTCCTCTATCCCGAAACTTATATCCTGCCGCGCAGCACCACCGCCAACCAGCTGGTATCTGTACTGTTGCAGAAATTCACTGCATCCCTTACGGTGGAACTAAAAGATGGGTTCTCGCGCCAGGGCTTGGATGCCTACCAGGCAGTAACGCTGGCTTCCATCATCGAACGCGAGGCCGTTGTCGATGAAGAAATGCCGCTGATCGCTTCCGTGTTCT
This sequence comes from Chloroflexota bacterium, assembly GCA_041301605.1. Taxonomy (GTDB): domain Bacteria; phylum Chloroflexota; class Anaerolineae; order Anaerolineales; family Villigracilaceae; genus VGNO01. The sequence continues at coordinate 9,768 of JBFYSM010000547.1, forward strand.
ATAACCGCCTTGCCATCGGAATGAAACTCGAAACCGACCCGACCGTCCAGTACGCGCTGGGATACAACCTCTCCCAAGGCACCTGGTGGACAAACCCGCTCACACTTTCCGATCTGAAAGTGGATTCCCCCTACAACACGTATCTTTACGATGGACTGCCTCCCGGCCCAATTTGCAATCCCGGGACGGCGGCCCTCCAAGCGGTCGCATTCCCGGCGCAAACCCCATATTATTATTTCCGCGCCCGTTGTGATGACTCTGGTCTGCATGCCTTTGCAGAAACCTTCGACCAGCATCTCCAGAACACCTGCCCATGAATCAAACATCTCCCGCCAGCATCAAGCGGGAGATGTTGCCATGCATCCGGATTTTCTCAGGTCAGGCTTGTGTTCGCCAGGATGTACTTTTCCAGGCGGTCAATCACAAGTTTCTGTTCATCGATGATGGATTTGACCAGGTCGCCAATGGTGATAATTCCAATCAGTTTGTTATCTTCCATAACCGGCAAGTGCCGGATGTGCTTGGCCGACATGAGTGCAAGAGCCTGCTCGTTGGTGTTATCGGGCCTGATGATAATGGGCGGGGAGGACATGATATCCTTGACAAACACATCCTTTGAACTCCTGCCCTTCAGGATGACCTTGCGGGCATAGTCTCGTTCCGAGAATACGCCGATCAATTGCTCATTTTGCACGACAAGCAATGCACCAACATCTTTTTCGGCCATCAGTTCCAGCGCCTCGAAGACGTGCATATCTGGTGCGGCAGAATATACGGTATTCCCCTTTTGACTCAAAAGTTGACGGATCGTTTTCATGGCTCCTCCATTGGCCTGGTGAGTTGAATATTATGGATTAATTATAGGCAGTATTTCTCGCAGATCAAGATATTTCTGCAAATTTTAACTCAATTTTACAGTTGAAGATACGCTCTGCGGTCATCCAGCCGATTCAATCCAGCCTGGCGGGCATATCTTACTGCCTGCTCGTATTCCTGGCGGCTGACGGGTCGGTTAAGTTCCGGGAACTGGCTGGCATGATAGGCTGGCCGGTACTGATCCATTAGATTAAGGTAGGTGTCCATTGAGATCCTATCAGCCACAAAGCGGACAACTTGTTCCGTTCCT
>JBFYSM010000575.1:0-3785 GCA_041301605.1 Chloroflexota bacterium
ATAAATATCTATCGGGCATGTGGCAGGAGCTTGGGATTAGCCGCGACCAATTCATTAACCTGGCTCGCAACCAACAGTCATGGGGTGAAACGTTCAGCATGGGTGTGCTGGCCCTACGATATTCAGGGGGGCGCAATGCCGTTTCCGAGTTGCATGGACGTGTGGCGCGCCGCATGTGGAACTTCTTGTGGCCGGATGAAGAAGTCAATGATGTCCCGATCACGTATGTGACCAATGGCGTTCATACTGCGAACTGGATGGCGCGCCGCCTGCAGGTGCTCTATGATAAATACCTTGGTGAAGGCTGGCTGGACAGACTCGATGATCCCGAACTGTGGAGCGGCGTGGATGCAGTCCCCGATGCTGAATTATGGGCTGTACGCCAGCACCTCAAGCGCAAACTGGCATTCTATATGTCCGAGCGCGCCCGCAGTCGTTGGGTGAAGGGTCGTCTCCATCCGGTGCAGGTGATCGCTTCGGGCGTGCTGCTCGATCCATATGTGTTGACCATCGGTTTTGCCCGTCGCTTTGCTACCTATAAACGTGCCAACCTTATCTTGCGTGACCTCGACCGGCTGTTGGAACTCATCAACCGTCCCAACCGCCCGGTGCAGATCATCTTTGCCGGCAAAGCCCATCCCGCAGATGAACCCGGCAAGATGCTCATCCAGGAAGTTTATCGCTCGGTCAAGAAGGCGGAGAATGGAGGCCGGTTGGTTTTCCTGGAAGATTATGATATGAATCTTGCTCGCTACCTCGTTCAGGGTGTGGATGTGTGGATGAATACCCCCCGCCGGCCAAACGAGGCCTCCGGGACCTCGGGCATGAAAGCTGCCTTGAACGGCGTGCTCAACTTCTCGGTCCTCGACGGCTGGTGGCGGGAGGCTTACAACGGTAAGAATGGCTGGGCGATCGGCGAAGACGCGACCCTCGACCAGGAAATCCAGGATGAGGCGGATGCCGAGAGTCTTTATGAAATCCTGGAAGAGGAGATCATTCCGCTATACTACACTGAGCGGGGGGCGGATGATATCCCTCGCGACTGGATGGAGATGGTCAAGGAAACCCTCCGGACGGTGACACCCCAGTTCAGCACGCGGCGGATGTTGAAGGAATATGTTGACAGGTTGTACATGCCTGCGATGAAATAGGGCGGTTCGAGGTTTTGTTCTAGGAAAAGGTGAATATGTTTGATTTCCTGCTCTCCCCCACTGCCTGGTTGGGCGCGCTGGGCATTTTTACCCTGCGTGTAACCGATATGACCTTTGACACGCTGCGGATGCTGTTCGTGGTGCGCGGGCGCAAGGCATTTGCCTGGGTGCTGGGTTTCTTCCAGTCATTGTTGTTTGTCATCGCGATCACCTCGGTTTTGAGCAACCTGGATAACCCGCTCAATATCCTGGGTTATGCAGCCGGCTTCGCCACGGGGAACGTTATTGGCATGTTGATCGAGGAGAAACTGGCGATAGGGCACATCCATATGAACATCATCAGCCCAAGGCGCGGATCGGCCATCGCCGAGCATCTGCGCGAGATGGGCTTTGCAGTAACCGAGATTGCCGCCCGCGGCAAAGATGGAATGGTGACACTCCTGCAGGTCAGTGTCCTGCGCAAGCATGTGGACAAGGTGCATCGGTTGGTCAACGATATGGATACGGATGCCTTTATCACTGCCGAGGATGTCCGCCCGGTACGACGGGGTTTCTGGAGGGCTTAGGGCAGAGATGGATTTACTCTCCCTGCTGTTGCGTGCCTTGTTGATCTTTACCCTGCGCATGCTGGATATCACGCTGTACACGATACGGGTGATGATGGTGGTGCGTGGGAAGAAGAAAGCAGCCTGGGGAATTGCATTCCTTCAATCGCTGGCGTATCTCAACACGATCCACGTGATCGTGATGGATATGCATAGCTGGCTCAATATGATCGCCTATGCGACCGGTTTTGCGACCGGTCTCGTTGTTGGGATGTTGCTCGAAAAGCGAATCTCGATCGGGGTAACGCACCTGCGGATTATTTCATCCTGTTATGGTCTGGATTTGATTGCCCATCTGCGCGCGGCTGGCTATGCAGTGACGGAGATCCCTGCAAAGGGCCGGGATGGGAGTGTGACGATGTTGCATTGCATGGTCAGGCAGCAGGATCTTCTCGATGTAACGAACCTGGTTGAATCCATCGACCCATCCGCATTCATCACCGAGCAGAGCCTGCGACTGATCTGGCGTGGTTTCTGGCACGGTACCCCCAAACATCGGTTTGCTGGGGCTGTTCAAAAAGGGTAAGGCGAAATTAATTTCGCCCTACGTTCGATAGCCAAATCTTATCTACCACCATATCTGGCAGCCTGTATGTGAAATATCGGGCTTTTTGGACAGCCGCTTCCAAATCCATCTCGCATGAGCAGGTGGAATCAAACAGCCGAGGCCTTGAAGAACCTCGGCTGTTCTATTACGCCTCTCCGGGCTTATTTCAGGAATTTACCGTTCTTGTAAATGACCTCGCCATCCACAACGATTTCGGCATCCTTTTGCATACCGCAGATCATGTCCCAGTGGATGATGCTCTTGTTCTTCGATCCGCTTTCCGGATAGCCGGCCCCCAGCGCCATGTGGAAGGTGCCGCCGATCTTCTCATCGAACAGGATGTTGTGCAGGAAGCGGTTGATCTCATGATTCGTGCCGATGGCAAATTCTCCCACATAGCGTGCGCCGGCATCGGATTCGAGCATTTCGTGCAGGAAGGCCTGGTTCTTCTTGGCTGAGGCCTGCGTCACTTTGCCGCTGCTGAAGGTGAGTTCCACGCCCTCCACCATCACACCATTGTAGATGGCCGGATAGTCGAAGCGTACGAAGCCATTGACGGAATCCTCCACCGGCCCGGTATAGATCTCACCGTCCGGCATGTTGTTGAGGCCGGCGCCGTTGATGAACTTGCGGCCTTTGATGGACAAGGATAGATCCACATTCGGCCCGCGCAGGATCACCTGGTTGTGACCCTCGATGCGTTCGATGATCTTGCGCTGTTCCTGCTCCATTTTCGACCAGTAAGCGACCGGATCTTCCTCATCCGCATGGCAGGCATGGAAAACATAATCCTCGAAATTCTTCAGGCTCATTTCAGCTTCCATGGCGTACCCTTCGGTGGGGTAGAGCGTACTGACCCACTTGAAGGAACGGTCAGCGCCGCGTCGCATCTGGGCTTCCAGGATGGATGAGAGCGCCTTCTGGCGCCGTTTTTGCTTGGCTGGATCCACTGCTGATAGGGCACGCGTATTGGTCATGGAAGCGATGCGGATGCGTGATTCAAACTGATCGTAGGCGAGTTTGCGGAAGGTGGGAATGAAATCCAGTTGCTCGTTCTTGCCGAATTCAAAGAGCAGTTCATCCTGCTCTGGGAGATCCAGTAACAGGTGGGGATGGCCGCCGCGCTCCAGGATGCGGGCATACAGGGCACTGACCAGCGGGGTGGCAGCGGTGGTAGCCTCGATCGCGACCCGGTCACCGGGTTGGATGCGGGTGGAGTGGTCTACCAGGATATCAGCAAGTTTTTCGATTCGGATATCGGCCATGGGCGGCCTCCTTGTCAGACAATTCGTGTAAAAAGATTATAACAGTATCATCTCAATAACTTGGGGGGTGGGGGGGTGTGGGCGGCTTCGCCGCCCCCCCCATCTTCCCCTATTTATTGAGAAGTTACTTATAACATTCCTGTTCACGGAACCATTGGTGAAGAACAGCACCATTCACGAGATGAAAATCACGTTCTACGCAGCACTTCCAGCATCT
>JBFYSM010000023.1:0-4120 GCA_041301605.1 Chloroflexota bacterium
CCTCCGGCTGCATTGGCGGTTGAGATCAACTCCTGGCAGGCATGGTGCAGCGTTGGGGCCTCAACGATCATGCGGAAGATTTCCCTTTCTGTTACCAAGCCCCACAGACCATCACTGCATAGGACCAGGAAACCGGATTGTGGGAAGGGTGCTGTGTAAACATCCGGCTCCAGGATTTCTCCCTGTCCCAGGGCACGGTACAGAACGTTCCGCTGTGGATGGGTGGCAGCCTCATCGGCCGAGATTTGCCCGAGTTCTTCCAGGCGCTTTACCAGGGAGTGGTCGCGGGTGAGGGTGTCCACGCGGCCATCCAGGTGGATGGAATAGGCGCGGCTGTCCCCGACATGGGCGATGGTGAGATGGTCGCCCAGGATCAGCGCAGCCGTCAGGGTGGTGCCGCTTCCCGGTGCTGCTTTCATCACAGCCCGCTGGGCTTCGTTCATTGCCTCACGCATGACATCCTGTATTGGTTCGTCGAAAGATTCGGAAGGATGCGCAAGGTAAGGATGGAACTTGCGCAGGAGGTGGCTTGCCATCGATCGAACGGCCACTTCGCTGGCGATCTCGCCGTATTGATGCCCACCCATCCCATCTGCCACAATATAAAGCCCCAGTGCCTGGCTTTGTGCGCCCCCGCCAACGGTTGTTGTGAATGCGAAGATGCTATCCTCGTTGTGATCGCGCTGTTTGCCCACCGACTGTCCACAGCCGACGATCAATTGCGGCGGTTCAATTGCCAGGGTTTTAGGCTGGATCGATTTCAAATCCAATTCCGTGAGCGGGGCGGTGGTAACATTGGCGCGTTCAGGTTCATCCTTTGGAGAAACCCGGCCGAATATTTTTTGCCAGAACGATTTCACGATAATCTCCTTTGTAGGTCAGGCAAGCAGGGCATAGAGTGTATTATCTGATGAGCCTACGTATATCACATCATCGAATGCCGATGGCGCGCTGGTAATTGGGCCCTTGGTTTGGAATTTCCAGCGCATGCGGCCGCTGGTATATTCCAGGCAATACAGGTAGCCATCCGCTGCACCGCAATAGATGGCATCCTTGTAGATGACAGGTGAACCGCTTACCTGGTGCTCCGTACGGAAGCGCCAGAGTTCCTTGCCTGAACGTGTATCCACACCATATATGAATCCATCGGCTGAACCGGTGAAGATCAAGTTTTCGGTCACACTGGGGGATACAATGGAGCCTTTTCCCATCCGGAAGCGCCAGATGACCCAACCGTTCTTGCTCTCCAGGGCGTACAGGCTGGCATCCAGCGAGTTGAAGTAAATCACTCTTTCCACCTCGATCGGTGAAGAGGTGATTGCCAGCTTGGCCTTGAAACGCCATTTAAGTTCACCGCGGAAGTCGATCGAATAGAATTCGCCACTCTCGCAACCCACGAATACAGCTTCATTGGATACAAAGGGTGTGGAACGCACCGGTGCAGCCGTTTCGAATATCCAGGCCGCGCGCCCGGAATTGATATTCACAGCGTGCAGGCGGTTATCATCCGAGCCAAAGAAAACATGTCCATCAGAGATGCGTGGGGAGGAACGGATGCGGCTGTTTGCATAATAGGACCAAACGATTTTACCGGAGCGGGCACTGACCACATGCAGGCGTTGGTCTTCAGAAGTAATGAAGATATTGCCATCAAATGTGGCCGGCCGGGTTACAATGCCGCCCTCTGTCGGGTATTTCCATACCAGTTCCCCGGTGGAGGCATTGACCGCATAAACATTGTGATCGTAGGAACCTGTGAACACCAGCCCATCGTAAACAAGCGGTGTACCGCGGATCTCATCTTCACATTCGAATATCCAAAGTGGCTTGAGCGCGCCGGATTGCATGCCTGTTGCCGAAGCCGGGAGGCGATTCAGCATGCCTGTTCGCTGGCCGGCTTTCAAAAGGGCTTCCTTCATGGCATCGATGCTTTCAAAACGATCTTCCGGGTTGTACTCCAGGGCGGTATTGATGACAGTTTCGAATTCGGAGGAAATGGCCGGGTTGATTTTCGTGGGGGGGCGTTCGCTGAACGAGAATGGCGGTTCGATGCGCGGGTCGCGCTTTGTCAATAGGTGGTGGAGTGTGGCGCCCAGTGAATATATATCGGCTTGGGGAGTGGCTTCACCGCGGTACTGCTCCGGCGGTGAATATCCCTCCGTGCCGATCATCGTCCCTTTCTGTCCGGATTGGAACGGCTTGGCGATCCCAAAATCCACCAGGATGACACTGCCGCTGGTGTTGATCATCACATTGGAAGGCTTCATATCCCGGAAGATGATGGGTTCGGGTTTATGGTTGTGCAGGTAGCCCAGCACATCACAGAGTTCGATCGCCCAACGTAAAACCTGCTCTTCAGGCATGAAGCCCTGCTGTTCGTTGATGATAGTTTCCAGGTCTTTGCCATTGACGAATTCCAGCACCAGGTAAGAACGGTTCTCATTTGTGAAATAATCATAGATGCGAGGGATGGCAGGATGGGAGAGGGTGGCCAGGATATTAGCTTCGCGTTCGAAATTCTGGACGATCGTTTTTCTCACCAAAGGATCCGGTGACTGGATGATCATCTCTTTGACGGCTACTAACTTGACCACGTTGGGGAAGTGCAGGTCGCGGGCGCGGTAAACGGACCCCATTCCGCCAACGCCGATCACTTCCTGGATCACGTAGCGGCCGACTAATGATGTCCCGGTGTTGAGCTGTTGATTGAGCGCATCCCCTTCATCGCGCTCAGTACCAGCAATGTGTTTGGTCTCCAGAAAAACCTCCTGCAACGTTTCTTGTTTGAATTATAGCCATCCCTTGTCGTTAACGCAACATGCAGTCGGGAATTAAAACCCCTGCTTTGTTCCCATCTGGACACTTGCGGAGAATGCCGGTTTACGGCAAAATGGTGGTGAAGATGAAAATATTAGCTGTCAGTGACCAGGTGGAGAAAAGCCTTAGCGTTCCATCCGTAAGGGATCGCATGTCTGGTGTGGAGTTGATCATCGGCTGCGGTGACCTGCCTTATGACTACCTGGAGTTCCTGCTAACGATGTTGAATGTCCCCTTGGTTTACGTGCCCGGAAACCATGACCCGGTTTACAATGTTCGGGATCCTTCAACCAGGGCTGAAGGTGGCACTTTTCTGGATGGGAAGCTGGAACGTGTCCGGGGCTTCTGGATGGCCGGCCTGGGTGGTTCCATCCGTTACCGCCCCGGGGGTGTGAACCAGTATTCGCAGGCAGAGATGTATGCCCGGATGGGGTACATCCTGCCTGGCGTTGCCTGGAATTACCTGAGAGGCCAGCGGCTGGATATCCTGGTGACACACTCGCCGCCGCTTGGCATCCATGATGATGACGATCTGGCACACACCGGTTTTTCTGCCCTGCGCGATTTTATCCACTGGTTCAAGCCGCGTTATGTTCTGCATGGGCACACCATGTTCTACAAGCAGAACCTGGTCGATCCGGTAACGCAAGTTGGTGAGACGAAGGTGATCAATGTTTATCCTTACCGGGTGATCGAACTGGATTTGAAATGAGTGACGAACTTTCATCCCGCGTCCGTTCGGATTTCCAGCGCGCCCGTTTCCAGGCTTTCCTGAATGGCGTGGTGGCTGCTTTGTCGGGTCGCCAGAACACGTTGCTCTCCTATGATGCTGTCAAGGAGAAACTCCGCGTGGGTGGTCCGATCTATCGCGGCGTGCAGACATTGCCGATTGACAAGATAGTTGGCAGCCTCAACCGTTACCATGATTTCGACCGGGCTTTCCTTCCCAAGCAGGATGAGTTGTCTGAACGCTGGCAGCGGGTCAACCGGGCCTGGTACGAGGATGTTGGCCTGCCGCCGGTCGTGCTCTACAAAGTGGGGGATGTGTACTTCGTTGTGGATGGGCATCACCGCGTTTCGGTGGCGCGTCGCCAGGGACAGGAGTTCATCGAAGGTGAAGTGCGTGAATGCTCCACCTAGGTCAGCATCACGCCCGACCTGCGTCCCGAGGATCTGGAGATCCTGGGTGAGAAGGTTCATTTCCTCGAGCGGACCGGCCTCGACCGCATCCGCCCCGAGGCGGATATCAAACTCACCATCCCGGATGGCTTCGACCGCATGCTGGAGCATATCGCCGTTCATC
>JBFYSM010000078.1:0-6496 GCA_041301605.1 Chloroflexota bacterium
TCGTCGGGCGCAGCTTGCGGGTGTCCGGGGCGGTGATCGGCGACACCATCCAATACGACCCCGAAACGCTCAACCTGACTTTCCAGGTGGCCCATGTCCCGGGTGACAACGCTGAGATCGAGGCCCAGGGTGGTTTGGCTTTTGTGTTGCACGAGGCGGTCACCGACCCGACCCGGTCGCGCATGACCGTGGTTTACACCGGCGCGATGCCCGACCTGTTACGGGATGAGGCCCAGGCCATCATGACCGGCCACCTCGGCGAGGATGGCATCTTCTATGCCGACGAACTCCTGCTCAAGTGCCCAACCAAATACGAAGAGGCCGTGCCCGAGCAGGCCGAAGGGAATTAGAAACCATAAACCCTAAAGGTCAAACCTTTAGGGTTTTTAGCCATTTGTGAGGAAACCCCATGCTACCTGATTTCGGTTATGGTATTTTATTGGTGACATTCTTGTTGTCGCTCTACTCGATTGGCGCGGCCATCTACGGGGAGGTCACCAGGACCTTCCGCTGGGTGGAAACTGCCCGGCGTGCCATGCTGCTGACATTTCCGCTCATCACCGTTTCCACATTCGTGCTCATGTATTTGCTGGCCACTGGTCACTATGAAATCCAGTACGTCTACTCGGTGACCAACAACAGCATGCCCCTCTATCTCAAACTCACCGCTTTGTGGGGTGGGCAGCCTGGCTCGCTGCTTTTCTGGGCCTGGCTGCTATCAGCGTTTACCTCTGCGGTGACCCTGCGCAAGTGGGACCGCGACCGAGAATTCCTGCCCTGGGTGGTGGTGGTCGCCTCCGTCACCCTGGCGTTCTTCCTGGCGCTGATCATTTTCTTCGAAAACCCCTTCTGGCGCTGGTTCCTGGCTCCTGGCTCAGAACAGCCCATCCTGGCCATGATCCAACCCGCCGGAACGCAGGCCATCCTGCCCGGTGACGGCCAGGGACTGAACCCGCTCCTGCGCCACCCCGGCATGATCATCCACCCGCCGATGTTGTATCTCGGTTTTGTGGCTTTCGTTGTTCCGTTTGCATTTGCCATTGCAGCCCTGGTCACCGGCCGCACCGACGACCGCTGGATCCGCATCACCCGCCGCTGGACGCTGTGGGCCTGGCTGCTGCTCTCTCTCGGCCTGGTGCTGGGCGCCCGCTGGGCATACGATGTGCTCGGCTGGGGCGGCTACTGGGGCTGGGACCCGGTCGAGATCGCGGCTTTCATGCCCTGGCTGACCGGTACGGCTTTCCTGCACTCGGTCATGATCCAGGAGAAGCGCGGCATGCTCAAGCAGTGGAACATGCTGCTCATCATCCTGACCTACGACCTGGTCATCTTCGGCACCTTCCTGACCCGTTCCGGCGTGCTCTCCTCGGTGCATGCTTTTGCCCAGAGCGCCATCGGCCCGATGTTCTTTGCCTTCATCGGCCTGACCCTGGTCACTTCGGTGGCTTTGCTCATCTGGCGCTGGCCGAGCCTCAAGGCCGAAGTCGAGATGAAATCCATGCTCTCGCGGGAAGCGCTGTTCCTGCTCAATAACCTGCTCTTCATCGGTATCCTGATCGTGTGCTTCTGGGGCGTGATCTTCCCGCTCATCTCTGAACTGGTGACCGGTCAGAAGGTGACCGTCGGCCCGCCATTCTACGAACGAGCAACCGCTCCCATTTTTGGCGCCCTGATGGCCCTGATGGCCATTGCCCCGCTCTCGGCCTGGGGCCACTCTACGGTCAAGACCCTGGGGCGGGCGATCTGGAAACCGGCTGTGGTTGCCCTGGTGGCTCCGGTTATGATGGTTATCGCCGGCTTTGTCAACGTTGTGGCCCTGATTGGTTTCTACCTGGTGGCGTTGGTTGTCTTTGTCACCCTGTATGAATTCTGGCGCGGCGCTCGCGCCCGCCAAAAGGCGCAAGGGGAGAACTTCTTCGCCGCCCTGTGGACGCTGGCTGGCCGCAACCGCCGCCGCTACGGCGGGTACATCATCCACATCTCCATGGTGCTGATGGCCATTGGTATCCTGGGCATCGAGGTTTACCAAACCGAAACCCAGCAGAGCCTGGCGATCGGCGATTCGATTGAACTGGCAGGCTATACGGTCCATTACGATTCGTTGGCCCAGTTCCAGCATACGGATGGTCGCTGGGTGACGCGCGCCGAAGTCAGCGTTTTCAAGGATGGCAGGTTCCTCCAGACGCTTGCCCCTCGCTACGATGTCTACCCCGATGGCCAGCCGATGACCATCCCTGGCCTGCGCTCGACTCTGGCCGATGATCTGTACGTGGTGTTGGTCAACTGGGAGGGTGTATCTGCGAGTGTTGCGCCATTCAAGGTTTACCACAACCCGCTGGTCAACTGGCTGTGGATCGGCAGTATCATCTTCATCCTAGGGATGCTGGTCGCCGCCTGGCCGGAGAAGGACACCGAAGCCGTTGCTGTCCGCAACCGCAAGGCGGCTTCGGCAGGCATCCAGGCTATGTAAAAACAAAAAACAGGAGTCAAAAGGAAGAAGTGTGAAATGAAACAGGTAAAGAAGAAAAAGTTTTTTCGGTTCTTGTTTTTTGTTTTACTCCTCACAGCCGGCTTCTCGCTGTTTGCACCTCCATCGGTGAAGGTGGTTGCACAGCAGCCCACCCCTTCCGATGATGATGTTAACGCCATCGCCCGCAAGTTGTACTGCCCGGTGTGCGAGAATACGCCGCTGGATGTCTGCCCGACCCAGGCCTGCAAGCAGTGGCGCGAAGAGATCCGCCTGCGGCTGGCCCAGGGTTGGACCGAGGAAGAAATCCTGCAATACTTTGTCGACCAATACGGCGCCCGTGTGCTGGCAGAGCCGCCGCGCACCGGCCTGAACTGGCTGGCTTATATCGTGCCACCAGTGGCATTCCTGTTGGGAGCTTATATCCTGTTCCGCGCCATGCGTTCCTGGCGGGCACTGGCGAACCAGCCTGTGGAAGCCGAACCACCGGTTGTGGAGGAGAAAGATGAATATGTTTCCCGCCTGGAAGAAGAACTCCGCAAACGAGGGTAAGGGATGACTGAAAATTCGAACGAAACACTGACCCCTGCGCCGCGCCGCAGCGTGCCGTTATGGGCACAGATCCTGGTCTGGATCGGCCTGCTGGGCCTGCTGGTCATCCTGGCTATAGGACTCCTTCGCACCCAGCAGGGCACCATCCAGGCCGGCCAGGTTGTGGATGATTTCGAACTGGCCTTCTTCGATGGCTACGATTACAACGGCCAGGAGACGGTCAACCTCTCCGACCTGCGTGGTAAAGTTGTGGTGGTGAACTTCTGGGCATCCTGGTGCAAGCCCTGCGAACAGGAAGCCGCCGACCTGGAAGAAGCCTGGCGTTACTACGAGCCGACCGGCGAAGTGGTATTCCTGGGCGTGGATTACGTGGATACCGAACCGGAAGCGCGCTCCTACCTGGCCAAGTTCGAGATCACCTTCCCGAATGGCGCCGATAGGGGCACAAAGATCTCGCAATACTTCCGCATCGAAGGCGTCCCGGAAACCTACTTCATCGACCGGCAGGGCGTCCTGCGCGAGATCCAAACCGGGCCGTTCCAGAGTACGCAGGATATTATTGAAATCGTTGATGCATTGCTGGCGGAGGAATAAAAATGGACTTGGGTGCAATTTTCCTCCTGTTGGGTGTTTTGATCCTGGTGGCGGTGTACGTTGCCCGGCCTTTCATGGTCCGGGAGCGCCGCCTTGCTGCCGAAGAACACGAACTTTCCGTCCTCATGGCGGAACGCGACCGCATCCTGAACGCGCTCCAGGAACTGGATTTCGATCACGCATTGGGGAAGATCCCGGATGAAGATTATCCATCCCAGAGGGCGTTCCTGCTCCAAAAAGGTGCGGATGCTTTGCGCCAGTTGGATGATATGCAGCCATCCCTGGCAGCTGGAACAACGGAAGATCGTCTGGAAGCTGCCATCGCCGCCCGGCGGGCCGATGCTGGTTCTGCATCATCACCAACGATGAGTGATGACGATCTGGAAGAACTGATCGCCAAGCGCCGCGCGGCGCGCAAGGATAAGGCGGGCGGTTTCTGCCCGAAATGCGGCAAACCGGTCCTGGTCACAGATAGCTTCTGCCCGAACTGCGGCCGCCCACTCAAGTAGAAACGCATTCTTTTCCTCAAGGTAACCCGATGAAATTCCGTGTATTGATCGTTCTGACCTTTGCCGTTCTGCTCCTGGCGGCTTGTGACTTTTCCCTGGCGGAGGATATCACCCCGCCGCCCGGTTATGTGCCGCCCACGCCAGCCCCGACCCTCAACGTGGCCTATCCTGCCAACCTGCCGAGCCCGGCGCGCGGTGCAGATATTTACGCCGAAAAATGCCTGGCCTGCCACGGGGAGGCCGGCCTGGGGAACGGCCCGCAGGCTGCCGCCCTGTCTGTGCCAGTGTCGGCCATCGGCCTGCGGGATATTGCCAGCCAATCCACGCCCGCCGATTGGTACACCGTCATCAGCATGGGCCGCATGGACCGCTTCATGCCGCCCTTCACCAGCCTCACCGAACAGGAACGTTGGGATGTGCTTGCCTATGTGTACATGCTCGGCACCACGCCGGAAGAGATCGCACTGGGTGAAGAATCCTACGCGCTGAACTGCGCCGAATGCCACGGCGATAACGGGCAGGGCGCCTCCGCACCGGCGCTCGATGACCCGCAACTGTTATCAAACTCCACTGCCATCAGTCTGTTCCGGGCCATCTATGACGGTGCGCCTGGCATGCCTGCCTTTTCAGGATTGCCCGAGGGTGAGATCTGGGCACTGACAGCCTACCTGCGCAGCCTGGCCTTCGACCTGGAACCGGCCGCCGTCCCGGAGCCGACCCCGACCACCACGGAGGCCCCCATCGCGGAGGATTCCCCCGAAGCCACGCCGGGCGCGGATGGGACTCCCGCTTCCACCCCGGAAGCGGAAGTTTCCCCCACCCCCGAGCCAAGCGGTGGGACCATCAACGGAATAGTGGTGAACGGTTCCGGCGGCGAGATCCCTGCCGACCTGGTGGTTACCCTCATCGGTTACGATCCAGATATGGTAACCGGCTCATACAACCAGGTATTCAGCGCGGATGCCCTGGTGGATCCGGATGGTTCTTTTGTCATTCAGGATGTCGAACTGACCCTGAACCGGGTTTTCCTGGCCGTCATGGTTTACAACGATCAAACATACCAGTCAGACCCGGTCTTCATCGATGTGGAAAAAGATATCATTGAAATTACGGTAACATTCTACGAGGATAGCACAGATACATCCGGATTGACGGTCGACCGCGTGCATGTTTTCTTCGATTTCACCCAGGCGGATATCATCCAGGTGGTTGAGCTGTTCGTGTTCTCCAATTCATCCACCAGCACGGTGGTGGCAGCCGAACCCGGCCAACCCGTGACGCGCTTTGCCATCCCGGCAGAGGCCTCCAACCTGCAATTCCAGGATGGCGTTTTGGGGGACCGTTATGTCTCAACGGAGGATGGCTTTGGTGATACATCCGGCATAGCCCCGGGCACGGGAACCCATCAGGTCATCTTTGCTTACGATTTGCCGTATAAGCGTAAACTGGATTTCAGTTTTCCGGTTAACTATCCGGTCGCATCTGTCCTGTTGATGGTTCCGGAAGGGATCAAGCTCAGCGGTGATGGGTTGGTGGATGGAGGTGTTGAGAACATCCAGGGAACAGCCATCCAGATGTATACAACCGAGAACCTCGCCGCGGGTGATACACTGACGGTGACCATATCCGGCAAACCCAAGACGGCTGCAGCCGATTCCGGCGTCGATTCGCAGACCAGCCTGGTGATCGGCCTGGGGGGACTGGGTATCCTCTTGATCGGCGCAGGCGTATATTTCTTCATCCGCGACCGTTCGAAAGACTCGGAAGAGGATTTCGATGAAGAAGATGATGATATGGAAGACAGCCTGACGGATGCCGAGAGCATCATGGATGCCATCATCGCCCTCGATGAACAGCACAAGTCCGGTGCGATCTCGGAAGAAGCCTACCAGAAACGCCGCGCTGAACTGAAAGACCGCCTGAAAGACAAGATCTGATCATAAAGTAATGATCCAAGTCAAGAAACTCGTCAAACGCTTTGGCCTGAAAACCGTTCTGCGCGGCCTGGATTTCGATGTGCAGCAGGGTGAATTCGTGGCCCTGCTTGGCCCGAACGGCGCCGGGAAGACCACCTTCCTGCGCATCCTGGCCTCGCTCTCGCGCCCGTCCATGGGACAGGTGAGCGTTGCCGGGTACCAGTTGCCCCACCACGCGGCCGCCGTCCGGGCGCGTCTGGGGGTGGTTTCCCACCAGCCATTGCTGTACGGCGACCTGACCGCCGAGGAAAACCTGCGCTTCTATGGCCGGATGTACAACCTCGATGACTTGGGCACCCGCCTGGATGAAGTGCTGGAACTGGTCGGCCTCACCGCCCGCCGCCGCGACCTGGTTCGCACCTTTTCGCGCGGCATGCAGCAGCGCCTGGCGATTGGCC
>JBFYSM010000093.1:0-2676 GCA_041301605.1 Chloroflexota bacterium
TTGAAGGTCAGCTCGTAGAAGGGCAGGGAGGGCAGGTTGACCAGCACGGCAAAGATGACCAGGATGATCCAGGGGGAGAGGGCCGCGGCGAGGGGCACCTTCTTCTCGATGGCCAGGTCGGGTTCGCTGAGAGCGCTCCTGTCCTTAATCGGTCTGCGCGTAGCCAGTAAATATAAGATCATTACAACCACAACACCCAAGCCAGCCACCACGCCTGTCAGCGGGACCAGGCCGATGGCGTTCATACCGATGGCGATGGAACCAGCTGAAAGCCCGGAGAGCAGCGCCGGGAGCAGTCCCTTCCAGGCCAGCTTCCACCGGCCGACGATCCAGAGCATGCCGAGGGCGATGCAGGTACTGATGACCGGCATGAAGCGGGCGAAATAGCCGCCGACCTCGTTTACGGGCTGGCCGACGAAGGAGGAGAAGACCACCACCGGCACGCCCAGCAGGGCGTAGGTGCAGAGGGCATCGTAGCCGATGGCGGGCAGGGCGATGGCCGCGAAGGAAGAGTAGCCCATGGCGAGCATGATGGGTGGCAGGATGGAGACCGGGGTGGCGCCCAGGGCGGCCAGCAGCGTGCCGAAGCCGACGTTGACGATCATGATCTGCACCACCTGGTCCCTGGGGGCGATGGTCTTGATGAGCGCCACCACGCGGGCGATGGCGCCCGTCTCGGCCATGATGAAGACTTGCAGGAGCGAGGTGGCGACCATGATGGTGATCGGGAAGGAGGCAACTACGCCTGCCAGGCTGGCCTTGAGAGTGATCGCCAACGGGGTCTGGAAGTAGAGCCAGGCGGCCAATACGGCAACCAACCAGCCGATCAGCCCGGCCAGGTCGGCGGCCATGCGGCGCCAGATGAGCAGGATGAGGACAACCAGGATGGGGAGCAGGGCGAGGAAGATGGAGAGCAGGGTCATGGGGTTAGCGATGTGAGGGATGACGGAAGATGACGGGTGAAGGATAGACAAGGAACGACAGATGACGGGGGACGGATGACGAACGACAGACGAAGGAAGATGGAGGAGAGGGGTTGTTCATTGGGTGGAGGTGTGTGCCGGGGATGGGCAAATGATACCATTGAATTGTAAGCGAGTTTCAGGGGATCGGTTGGTTTGGGATGGAGAATCCATCTGCAACAAGAAGCATTGGGGGTACAATAACGGCATAAGATTTCTTTTCCCTGGATTGCTAATGAAGGGAGTTCCATATGGCTGAGAAGAAAGTCTCCCCTCCGCCACTCGATCTCCAACGCAGGCTGCACCAGATGGAGCGCTTGATGGAGATCAACCTCACCCTGACCTCCACGCTCGAGCTGGACCAGGTGCTCGAACGGATCATCGTCAATGCAGTCGAAATGCTGGAATGCGAGGCGGGCAGTATCTTGCTCTATGACCGGGAAAAAGGGTGCCTCTCCTTTGTTGCTGCTACCGGGTCCGACTCCCGCAAGCTGGCCAGGATCCCTGTGCCAATGGTGGGCAGCCTGGCCGGCGAGATCTTCCGCAAAAACCAGCCCCTGATTGCCGAACAGGCGGCCACCGACCCCCGCCATGATGTCCTGGTGGAGAAACAGGTCAACTTCCACACCCGGTCCCTGCTGGGCGTCCCGATGCGCATCCAGGAACGGGTGACAGGCGTGCTCGAAGCCCTGAACAAGAAAGGCGGCCCTTTCACGCAGGAAGATGTGGACTTGCTGTCGGCCATCGCCTCCCAGGCGGCGGTTGCCATCGAGAACGCTCAACTCGTACATGCCCTGCAGGAAGCCTATGAGACCACCCTGGAAGGCTGGGCAACGGCGCTCGACCTGCGTGACAAGGAGACCGAGGGGCATACCCGGCGCGTCACGGAGCGCTCGGTCTGGCTGGGCGAGCAAATGGGGTTGGATGAGGAGACCTTGGAACACCTGCGCCAGGGCGCACTGCTGCACGATATCGGCAAGATGGCCATCCCCGACAGCATCCTGCTCAAGCCGGACCGGCTGTCACCCGAGGAGTGGACGGTCATGCGCCAGCACCCGCAACATGCCTACCGCATGCTGGCGCCCATCACTTACCTGCGTCCCGCCCTGGATATCCCTTATTGCCATCACGAAAAGTACGATGGCAGCGGATACCCGCGCGGGCTGAAGGGCAGGGAGATCCCGCTCGGTGCACGCATTTTCTCGGTTGTGGATGTATGGGATGCCCTGACCAGCGACCGGTATTACCGCAAGGCCTGGCCAGAAGATGAGACCGCCGCCTATATCCGGGAGCAAGCCGGGAAATCCTTCGACCCCGCCATCGTGAGCACTTTCCTGGCTGGGATCCAGGAGGTTGGGCCATCAGTGTAGGGTAAATTCTTTGGAATTGTCCTACATGGATTTTTCCCCCGTCAGGTGGGATTGGGTCCCCCCTCCGCCCTTTCGGGGCACCTCTCCAAAATCCACAATGCAGGGATTGTTGCACAACCATCATTCTCTATGTGTGTATTTGGGGGAGGGCTGAACTGCTGGGGCGCGAAGGGACGAAATGCGGATGAAAGCAACTGATACAGCTGAAAGCAAATGATACAGTCAGCAGCCGGATATTGGGATAAAATGAGGTCCATGAAAAAAGCAGCGCAGACAGAAGAGATGGATTTGCATGGAGGGCCTTACCTATTCATCAAGTCTCCAGGCCTTCAAAGCATTCTGAT
>JBFYSM010000115.1:0-6451 GCA_041301605.1 Chloroflexota bacterium
GGGGTGCGCCAAAAGGTCAACTACGAGGCCCAGGCAGCGATCGAGTTTGAAGCGGCCGCCGATCCGGATGAAGGCGCGGCTTACCGGTTCGAGATCCGGAACGAAGCAATTGACGCCCAACCAGTGATACAGGCATTGCTGGCAGATATCCGGGCTGGCATCACCATCCCAAAATTATCCGCCCGTTTCCACCAGGCCGTGGCAGAAATGGTTTACCGGATCTGCATCCAGGTGCGCGAAATCAGTGGCTCAAATGAAGTTGCATTGAGCGGGGGGGTCTGGCAGAATATGGTGTTGCTGAAAAAATCCATCTTGCTGTTGCAAGCTGGTGGGTTTAATGTCCTCATCCATCGTCAAGTGCCCACCAACGATGGTGGCGTGGCATTGGGTCAGGCGCTGGCAGCCGCCACAAAGTTACGGGCAAATAGCTTATAATTGCCCATCATGACAATTGTTCGGTCCCAGGGCTGTGCGAGGTACTTATGACCAAAATACTATTGGTGGAAGATGATACGCTGTTATTGGATGTGATGAAAACCATCCTCGAGACGGAAGGATATGAGATCTCCCCGGCCGAGAATGGGCGCAAGGCTTTGGATTTGTTCGTAGCGGTCAGGCCTGACTTGATCATTTCGGATATCATGATGCCAGAAATGGATGGGTATGAATTGCTGGAATCCATCCGCGCCATTCCAGATATTGGTGCAACCGTGCCCTTCCTGTTCTTGAGTGCCCGTACCGATCGGACAGATGTAAGCAAGGCGCGCGCCCTGGGCGTGGATGATTACCTGTTCAAACCCTTCGATGCCCCCGAGTTCCTGAGCGCGGTTGCGTCACGGCTGGAGCGCCGCCGAAAAATCGAGCTTTTCGATACCCGCTCTGCCCACTTGCAAACCGTGCTCATGCTGGCAAACGTCATCGAAACCCGTGATCCTTATACTGCTGATCACGTGGGCAGGGTTCGGCGGTTGGCTTTGAATTTGGGTTTTTCGCTGGGTTGGTCGAGCGAGGAAATCGTTATATTGGAGTTCGGTTCCGTACTGCATGATATCGGCAAGATCATCGTTCCGAGGGCGGTGCTCAAGAAAACCGGAAATCTATCGGAAGAAGAGTGGGCGCTCATGCGCCAGCACCCCCAGGCAGGCGCCAAAATTCTGGAAGGTGTAGATCACCTTCGGGATGCAATCCCTTATGTACTCTGTCACCATGAGTGGTGGAACGGTGGAGGCTATCCACAGGGATTGGCCGGCGAGAAAATCCCGAAGGAAGGCAGGTTGCTGGCAATCGTGGATGCTTTCGATGCCATGACGAACGACCGCCCGTATCACACCAAGATATCTGTCAAGGATGCATTTGACGAGCTCACTCGTATGAAAGGGATCTATTTCGATCCGAAGATGGTGGATATGTTTATCAAGAGCTACAAAGGGGATTAGACAGGCTTCCGGCGGGGGAACTTGACGAGATCTTCTACCACTGGCAACTTGGGCAGGTGTTAACCCCGGCTGATTTAGCCACGCGCTTATACATCGTTACATTGGTAAATGGCTCTCCAAGGATGCCATCGTGGATGGCCCAGGAACGCAGGCGGATGCTGTGTTCTGCCTCATGCGTTCGGAATGGGGTCGAGCCATCCAAGCGGGCATGTAATTCGCCTGCTTCGGCAAACCCGGTTTCGATGCGTTCCATGAGTTTCCGGCCGACTTGATAGGCAAACCCGTAACGCTCAAAAATCACTGCATTATGGTAGTAAAGAGGTTCGACGAAGTACAGGTCATGCCCCAGGCTCTGGATGAATTCCTCGAACGATCGGATTGCTGCAGGCAGCATGCGCATCCCCTGCCGCACTTGGCCAGGTGCCAGTCCCGCCTGCATGGCGGCCTGCTCTGCTTCCAGGTTGCGGCGCAGGATGCCAAAACGGGTCGGGGAACCATCCGGCATCTTATCCACATCGAAACGGGGAGAATCAGGGTTGTTCAAGATATACAAAAGGATATGGATCTGCCCGGTCAGGGTATCCGTCAGGTGACCATACAGGATGGGGTCCGGGAAATTGGCCTGGTGATAGAGATACATCTCCACATCGTTGTTCCCCGGCTTGCATTTCAATCTCAGCAGGGAGTTGCCCTGCTCATCCATCAAGCTTGGTGAAAGGCCAAAATGATCGATCAACTCTATCGGTACGATTCGTCGGTAGATTTCGATCTTTTCGGGATCGGGGAGGTTATTGATGCCGCCAATGGTGGATGGGCTCATTAGTGTTCCCGCCTGCTGAGTTCCCGGTCCAGGTCGCGCTTGGCGATGGCCTGCCGTTTGTCGTACATTTTCTTGCCTTTTGCGATGGCAATCTCCAATTTCGCCCTGCCCTGCTTGAGGTAAATGCGGGTTGGGACGATGGTCATCCCCTTCTGGCGAACGGCATCCCAAAGCTCACGGATTTCCTTCTGGTGAAGCAATAACCGGCGCGGACGCTTCGGGTCGTGGTTGAAACGGTTGGCCTGCTCATAGGGAGCAATGTGAGCCTCCACCAGCCAGGCATCATGATCATCCACGCGCACATAGGCCTCCGCCAGGCTGACCTGTCCGGCCCGGATGGATTTGATCTCACTTCCCTGCAAAGATAACCCTGCCTCGAAGCGTTCCAGCAAGAAGTATTCGAAACCGGCTTTCCGGTTGGTGGCAACAACTTTTACATTCATTGGATTATACGTGGGCGAGATTGTATCACAAGGTACAAAGCCGAAGGGTTATTTCAGTCTGCTGATAGCAGAACATCTTTTGGTTGGATTTGCTGACAACCGCTGTCGCTCACATGCCGGGAATTTCATTCACAACGCCCAAGGATGAGAACCAAATTCTACTTGACAGCAACCCTTATCAAGTGAGATAATCAGGTTGCTCCGCTGGGGTGCCCCCCTCACCTCGGTGGAGCACTTTTTATCTACCCCCATCTCAAAATAACGATCCCTGATACCAAGCGCATGAAACCAAACAGGAGCAGGGCATACACGAGTCCCGTGTAACCTGCCAGCCACGGGCCAGCCAGGGAACCGACCAGGATGGCCACGTTCAGGATGATGTTGTACCATGCCAGGTGGGCAGGACGGTCGCCAGCCGGGATCTTGTCCAGCAGGTAGTTGGCAAAAGCGCCGCCAACCATGGCCCAGGCAAAGCCACCCACTGCCGACAGGAGATAATAATGCAGGGGCGTGCCAGATTGCGAGAGCAGGATGGGATACAAGCTCATCCCCAGCGCGCCCAGGCCAGTAACTTTCTGGTGTCCCAGCCATCGGGTTACGCGCACCAACTGGGTCGAACCCAGGAAGACGCTCATGTGGAACAAGGCAGTCCCGATGCCGATCTGTTCGTCAGTGAGATGGAGCGTATTGACGAAATAGAGTGGGAAGATGGGTACGGCCAGGTATTGCGCCAGATGGAAGGCCAGCATGACCAGCAGAGGGCCGCGGAACGATGAACGCAGGATATCAAGGCGGATGGCCGGCATGATGCCGCGGCGGATCCGATTTGCATCGGTGAGGGGCGAAGGCTGCGTGGCATTCGTTCCCGCACCCGGTACAGGCTCAGGCAAGGGATGGATGAAATAAAGATGCAAACTGCTCATCGCCGCGCCCACGAACCCGATCCCAAAAACGATCTGGTACCCGAGGGGGAAGGATATGCGATCCAACAAATATCCGCATCCCAGCGAGGAGAGCAGGATCGTTACCGAAACCACCACATTGCGCACACCCATGACGTGGGCGCGCCATTCAGACGGTACAGAAACCGCAAAGAGCGCGTTGAACCCAACCGCCAGGGCGGTCACCGGGATGGCTTGCAGGAGAACCAGGCCGATCAATCCCCAAACCTGGCCAGGCTCATCGAACAGCCAGGGCAGGAAAGACCAGAAAAGGAAACCGATCCGGTAGATCACGGATGTGCGGAAGATGGCCCTGTCGATCCGGCGCTTCTCCAACCAGGCCCCGGCAGGAAATGCCAGCAGCAGGCTGACCAGGGCAGGTAGCGCACCCAGCAGGCCGATCTGGAATCCGCTGGCGCCCAGCCGGGCGGCATAAACGGCCTGGAAATTGATCGAACTTCCGGCCAGGATGCCATACCAGCCGATATCGAAATATAAATGCCTGAAATTGCGCCGGTATTCGATTGGAATACTGGGGGGAGAGAAGAAACGTCGCAACACGCGGGCGATTATAATCCTGTCGTCTGGCAAAACAATCTATCAATTTTGTTGGAGCATCCATGCTTGGATTACGCAAATACTTCATTCTCGACCCCACCGTCACTTTCCTCAACCATGGCTCATTCGGTGCGGCACCAAGGCCGGTCTTCCGCGCCTACCAGCGTTGGCAACGCGAACTGGAAAACCAACCGGTGGAATTCCTCGGCAGGCGTTCCACCGGCCTGATGGCCGAAGCAAGGGCTGGCCTGGGCCAATACCTGGGGACACAAGCCGACAATCTTGTTTACGTCACCAACATAACGGTGGCAGTGAATATCGTCGCCCGCAGCCTGGAACTTGGCCCGGGGGATGAAGTGCTGGCAAGCGACCACGAATATGGTGCCTGCGACCGCGCCTGGCGCTTCATGGCGAAGAAACGCGGCTTCGCCTACATCAACCAGCCCATCCCGCTGCCCGCAACCACAAAAGAAGATTTCATGGATGCGCTCTGGCGGGGGGTCTCGCCGCGCACGCGGGTGATCTTCCTCAGCCACATCACCAGCCCCACGGCCCTGCTCTTCCCGGTCGAGGCAGTTTGCAAGCGGGCCCGGAAGGAGGGGATCATCACGGTCATCGATGGCGCACATGCGCCCGGCCAGATCCCGTTGAACCTGGATGCAATCGGCGCAGATTTCTATGGCGCCAACCTGCACAAGTGGCTGTGCGCGCCCAAGGGGGCCGGATTCCTGTACGCCCGACCCAATATGCAATCCCTGTTGGAACCGCTTGTTGTTTCCTGGGGATATGAAGCCGAAAAACCCGGCCCATCCCGCTTTGTGGATCATCACGAGTTCTGGGGCACACGTGATATCACTGCTTTCCTCTCGGTGCCGGAGGCGATCAGATTCCAGCAGGAGCATGACTGGCAGGCTGTTCGCCAGCTCTGCCATGAACTGGCCTGTGATGCCCGCAACCAGGTTTGCGGGTTGACCGGCTTACCTCCCATCTCAGACGACACCTGGTTTGTGCAGTTGGTGGCAGCACCACTGCCTGAAGATGTGGATCTGCTGAAATTGAAAACGCGCTTGTACGAAGTGTATCGGATCGAAATCCCTCTCATCCTGTGGAATGGCAGGAAGTTCATCCGCATCAGCATCCAGGGCTACAACACCCGCCGGGATGTCAGCAAACTGATCGCAGCCCTGAGAAGCGAGGGGTTGTAATGGCATTTCCCGGCTCTGGCAAAGTGGATGTGGTATGGGGGTATGGGGCGGGCGATGCCCGCCCCATACCCCCATACTATTTTTGGATATTGATGCAAGGAAAAGTATAATCAATGTCAGGAGGCAAAATGGAATTATCACTTGCTTTGGGTGGGGGCGGGGCGCGCGGCAATGCCCATCTCGGCGTCATCCGCCGCTTCGAAAGGGAAGGCTATCGCATCCGGGCTGTCGCCGGGACTTCCTTCGGCGGAATCGTGGCAGCCATGTATGCGGCCGGTTATTCCCCGGATGAGATCGAAGAACGCTTTACCGGCCTGGATCAATCGAAACTGTATGGGCATTCCCCGCATGACGGCCCTTCCCTCCTGGGACTCGCTGGCGCCACGCGTGTATTAGGCGAATGGTTGGGAGACCGCACATTCAAGGATCTTCGAATACCCTGCGCTCTGACATCCGTCGATATCAAACACGGCAGGGAAGTTGTCCTCAAACACGGGCGGGTCTTGGAAGCTGTGCTTGCAACCATTGCCCTGCCCGGCATTTTCCCACCCCGTTTATATGGCGACCACCAACTGGTGGATGGCGGCGTTCTCGACCCGGTCCCGGTGGCCGTAGCCCGTTCCCTGGCGCCAACGCTGCCAGTTGTGGCGGTTGTGCTGACCCCATTGGCCAGGCCGGAGATGACGATCTCGCAGTTGCCATTGCCGGTTCCCATTCCCGGGGCCCTGATCCAGCGCATTACAAACCTGCGGCTTGCCCAGGCGCTCGATATCTTCCTGAAAAGCGTCGACATCGGCAACCGCATGATGACCGAATTGCGCCTGGAAGTGGATGACCCGGAAATCATCATCCGGCCGGATGTCAGCCACATCGGGCTGCTCGACAAGGTGGATATCCATGAGATCGTCCTGCTGGGCGAACGTGCCGCAGACGGTGCCCTGGATGAGCTCAGGCAGGCCGTTTCCTGGCCGAACCGTCTGCGCCGCAGGTTGTTCCCGCGCGGGAAGGCCGGATGAGAGACCTGCGCAAATATGCCCGCCAGACGAAC
>JBFYSM010000138.1:0-3017 GCA_041301605.1 Chloroflexota bacterium
CTGCCCTGGCAGTTGACCCTGGTGGGCGATGGGCCGCAACGTCCGTTGTTAGCCAAACGAGCCCAGGAATTGGGTTTGGAAGATCGCATTGTGTTCACCGGCTGGCAGCCGCGCCAGGCCCTGCCGCAGTTGTATCGGGAAGCCAACCTGTTCATCCTGCCATCCCGGCACGAGGGCATGCCCAACGCCCTGCTGGAAGCCATGTCCAGCGGGTTGCCGGCGATCGCTTCCCGGATTGCCGGGAACGAGGAACTTGTACAGGATGGGCGAACCGGCCTGCTTTTTCCGGCTGAGGATATCGTTGCCCTGCGGGAGGCGCTGCGGATTTTGTTGATTGATGCCAGTCGCCGGGAAGCCATGGGTGCGGCGGCCCGGTTACGGGTCGAGAAGGATTTCGCCTGGAGCCAGGTGGCGGGGGAATATCTCGGCTTGCTATCCTCAATGGAGAAAAAGGACTGATGTGCGGGATCTGTGGGAGCCTCCATTCGGATGAGAAACCGATCGATCCATCTACCATCCGAAAAATGAACGCTGCCCTCCGCCACCGCGGACCGGATGGGGAAGGGTATTATGAGCGGCCGGGGATCGCCCTGGCGATGCGCCGCCTGGCAGTCATCGACCTGGTCAGCGGCAACCAGCCAATTGCCAATGAAGATGAGACCATCTGGATCGTGTTCAATGGGGAGGTTTACAATTTTCCCGACCTGCGTTTGGGTTTGGAGAAACGCGGTCACCAGTTTAGAACGAATACGGATACCGAGTGCATCCTGCACCTGTATGAAGAGCATAGCGATGATTGCGTTATGCATCTGCGGGGCATGTTCGCTTTTGCATTGTGGGATATGAAGAAGCGGCGATTGCTGGCGGCCCGCGACCGCTTGGGGAAGAAACCGCTCTATTATGCGGAACAGAATGGGGCTTTCTATTTCAGTTCCGAACTCAGCAGTCTGCTGACAGCCCTGCCATCCAGGCCAAATATCAACCTGCAAGCCATCGATATGTATCTTGGCCTGCAATACATCCCCGAACCACAAACCGCATTCGAAGGCGTCCACAAGTTACCTGCCGGGCATCTGCTGGTATGGCAGGCTGGCAAGTTAGCGATCCGCCGCTATTGGGATCTGGATTACCTGCCCAAGTGGACAGCTCCCGAAGGCCAACTTATCGATGATTTGCGCCAGCATCTACGCCAGGCCGTTCAGTTGCGCTTGATCAGTGACGTGCCGCTGGGCGTGCATTTGAGCGGCGGGATCGATTCCAGCATCGTGACCGCCCTGATGGCCGAGGCCGGCAGCGCGCCGGTCAAGACCTTTTCGGTCGGTTTTGAAGAAGAGGCCTTTTCTGAACTGGGGTACGCCCGCGCTGTGGCGGAGCGCTATGCCACCGACCATCATGAGTTCATCCTGACCTATGGGGACATCCCGGAGATTCTGCCCCACCTGCTGCTCCATCTTGGCGAGCCCCTGGCCGACCCGTCCATCATCCCGCTCTACCATCTCTCGCAGTTGACCCGCCAGCACGTGACCGTTGCCTTGAATGGGGATGGCGGCGATGAGGCCTTCGCTGGCTATTCCCGTTACTGGCTGGATCCCTGGGCGGACCGTTACCTGGGCCTGCCCCGCTTCCTGACCCGCGGCCTGGTCCCGGCTGTCGTCGGTCATCTCCCTGACCGCGGCGACCGCCCGGTGGGCGCCAGCCTGGTGAACGGGTTGAAGCGCCTGGAGCAGCTCACGGAAGTGGACCGGCGCGCCAGCCTGCTGCGCTGGGGATCTTATTTCTCACCGCGGCAAAGGTCCGGCTTGTGGAAGCAGCGGTTCCGGGACGCCCTGGATTTCCGCAGAGATGAATCCTTGTTGGCAGGTTATTACGATGCCGCTCCTGCACAGTCTGGCCTGGATCGCAGCCTCTACACGGACATCAAAACCTACCTGCCCGGCAACCTGCTGGTCAAAGCTGACCGGATGAGCATGGCAGCCTCCCTCGAGGGGCGTTCTCCCTTTCTCGATCATGAGCTCATGACCTGGGCGGCGCGCCTGCCGGAGCGTTTCAAGGTGCGCGGGAGAACGGGGAAGTACCTGTTGCGAAAGGCATTCCGGGATAAGCTGCCAGCAAGTGTTCTCCGACATCGGAAACAGGGCTTTGGTATCCCAGTTGGCGCGTGGCTGCGCGGGCCGCTGCGGGAGTGGTCGCATGGGATCATTTTCGGTCAGTTGGGGGATTGGTTTGAAGAGGATGCTTTGGCGCAACTGTTCAGCGAACACGACAGCAGGCGGGTGGATCACGGGAAACGCCTGTGGGCGCTGGTTGTGTTGGCGGCCTGGCTGGAAGCAGGATAAGGCATCTTATAGCCCACTTCCCATAATTCGCGGGGGGAATCCCGCCTTGACAATAGCTGGCTTTCATGTGAGAATTCAGAAAATGAATGCTGAAGTGAAGAGCCAGGAATACGAGCTCCTGAACGAAATCGCCCAAGACTCGCTGGTTACCCAGGCGAGTCTTTCTGCGCGTTTGGATATTGCGGTTGGGAGCGTTAACTGGTATATCAAGCGGCTGATCAACCGGGGCTGGATCAAGGTCTCCCACCTCGACCGCACCCGCTTGCAGTATGACCTGACCCGCGAAGGTATGCAGGTGCTCAAGCAGCGGGCTTTGCAGTATGCCCGGGATTCTCTGGGCGTCTACAAGGATTTTCGTTGCAAAGCAAAGGCGGTTGCTGAAGATCTGTCTGGTAAGGGGATTGATTGTGTTTACCTGGACGGGAGTGATGAGATTATGGATATCCTGCGGCTGACATGCATTGAAGCAGGGATAGCCATGGAACCAACCCCTGGCCATGTGATCGTGAGGCTTGAGGACCAACAGTATGTAGTTGGAATCCAGGAAGTGCCTGTCACAGAAGATGCAGGCAAGGAAAATTAATGGGTAAAAAGAAGATTATCTCCATTGTTGGTGCAAGACCCCAATTCATCAAAGCCGCACCGATTTCGAGGGCTTTACGCTTGGAATTCGATGAAATG
>JBFYSM010000141.1:0-3355 GCA_041301605.1 Chloroflexota bacterium
GGCGCCCTTCCAAAATGCTGGCTGATGGTGTTCCCATCGTCTGTGATTGCTGCAATTTTCATTGTGTGCTCCTCAAGAATGGATTTCATCTGCTTCTTCTGGCCAAGCAGTTGGCCCGACAACACTGGTACCCAGAGTTTCTTCTTGCACAATCTTTTTCGAAACCAGCCTGGCAGGAAAGTGCAAGATCACTTCCCAAAGGATGATGAATACACCGCCAAAGATCACCCCGATCTCGTTCCATAGGCTGCTGTGTGGAGCTGGCCGCCCCCCCAGGCGGCTCAGGAATGCATCGAACGTATTCCCGGACAGATTGCCAAAGGTGATCATGCGTATGTAAGCCAGGATATCCTGCGCCGCTTCCGGGCCGTAGTACGCCACGAGGCGCTGCCAGGCCTGCTGGTCCGGGCGGCAGCTGGATTCGGCGTAATGCTGGGCGAAGGTCAGGGCGACCGCTTCATCCTCGGGGAAGTCACCCAGTTCGCCTTCCAACAGGCTGCGCAGTTCTGCCTCGCTGACCCCGGCGGCCAGCGCGGCGTGCGCATGCCCATAACTGCAATAGCGGCAGCCGTTGACTCGGGTCACGCTCAGCATAACCTTCTCAGCAAAGGCTTTGCTGATCCGCCCGCCTCGGGAGGCCTTCCGCATATCCTCCATATGCCCGAAGACATCGTGGACGGCGGCTGAAAAGGAAGCCAGGGTGTAGATGCGTTTATCGAAGGCCAGGGGGTCCAGTTTCCCCATGGCGAGTTTGATCTTGGTTTTTTCCTGCATTGCCATTTCTGTTTTCATTGTGCTTCATCCCCGGCTTGTTCTGCCATGAAATGCCTCCCGGCGGAAGGATCGTTTTCATCCGATGGACACAGGATGAAAATGGAGCGCGATAAACAATCACCTGTATTTTCCCAACGATGGGATAGAGGAGCCTGGAAGATCAGGCTGTCGCCGGTATCCAGGATATATTCCCGGCCTGCCACGGTGTAGGTCAGGCAGCCTTCCAGGCAGTACACGAACTCCTGCCCGGTGTGGATGATTGGATCGGGTCCACTGCCCGCGCCGGGTTCGAGCGTGATCAGGAGCGGGACCCCCTGACCGAGGGTCAGCCCGTGGCCCAAATCTTCCAGCGACCCGTGCGGGAAATCCGCCATCGGGCGTTGGCCCGCCTTCTGATAAACGAGATCCCGTCTTTCGGGTACTGTATCGAAGAAAGCGGTGATGGGAACCCGCAAGGCGCGTGCCAGTTGCTGCAGGGTGCTGACGCTGGGGGATGATTTCTCGTTCTCGATCAGGCTGAGGGTGTTGAAGTTCAGCCCACTCATCTCCGCCAGGGAACGGATGGACAAGCCCTGTGCATTCCGCAGTTCGTGCAAACGACGGCCTACATTAACCTCTGTGGTCGATGGATATTCCTCTCCCGGCTCCATGATGGCCATCAGGCTCTCCCGCCAGTGGCGGTGGCGGCGTCCAATGCGACCTCGGCTGTTTCCTTGGTTCCCGTGTTTCATAAACAACTCCTATCAAACTTATGTAACAGTATTATAGTACACTTTTCCAAAAAATGTAATAGTTTTATGTTACAAATCCAGGGTAATCTTAAAACCGCGGCTCTTGTGACATTGCGAGGGCGTTGGTTGAGTATCCCGAAGGGCGCATCGAAACCAAGCCCGCCCATCCTGGTATTGACAGAACCTTCACTCACCAATAAAATAGTTTCAGTACTTAATCATTAACATATTTACCGATTTTGCATCCAGGAGACCATCCCATGCCATCAACTTCAGCAGATCTCATGAGTCAAACCATCGACCGGTTCTGGGAAACCATCCCCCCCTTCTGGCACCGCGTGCGCGCCCACATCCGCCAGCTGGCAGCGGAACAGTTCGACATCAGTGTCGAGCAGTTCCACATCCTGCGCAACATCCGCCGCGGGCGGGGCTCGGTCAGCGAGCTGGCCGAGGCCAAGAACATCAGCCGCCCGGCCATCAGCCAGTCCGTGGATGTGCTGGTCAACAAGGGCTTGATCACCCGCACCACCAATGCCGACGACCGCCGCCAGGTCCGGTTGGCGTTGACGGATTCCGGGAATTCCCTGTTGGACGCGATCTTCGACAACACCCGCCAGTGGATGACGAAGATCCTCTCTCCCTTGAGCAATGAAGAATTACAGACCCTGACACTTGCCATGGAATTCCTCCGCAAAACCCAAACCGCATGAAACACCTCCGCAAACTGCTCGTTTTTATCAAACCGTACTGGCAGAAGAGCGTCCTGTCGCTGGTGCTTCTGGTGGTCGTTGTCTTGCTCGACCTGGCCATCCCGCGCCTGGTACAGCGCATCATCGACCAGGGCATCCTGGCCGGGAACATGCAGGAGGTCTGGCAGACCTTCCTGCTGATGATGGCCATCTCGGTGGTCAACACACTCTTTGCCATCGGCAACAACAACTTCTCGGTCCAGGTCGGTGAAGGGGTGGCGCGCGACCTGCGCGAAGCCCTGTTCCTCAAGATCCAATCCTTCTCGTTTGGCAACCTCGACAAGATGAAAACCGGCCAGTTGATGGTGCGCCTGTCGAGCGATTCGAACGTGATCCAGCGCGTGATCCAGGTCTCGCTGCGGATCGGGACGCGCGCCCCGCTGTTGATGATCGGCAGCATCATCCTGATGTTCAACATCGACCGGCGCCTGGCGCTGATCCTGCTGCCGCTCCTGCTGGTTACCTCCGCAATCATTATTTTCTTTGTCACCAAGATGGGCCCCCTTTTCATGAATGCCCAGCAGAAATTGGACCGGCTCAATACCGTCCTGCAGGAGAATATCGCCGGCGTCCGGGTGGTAAAGGCTTTCGTACAGGCCGACCATGAAGCCGAACGCTTCGAAGATGCCAATGAGGATTTCACCGAACGCAATGTCCGCGTCATGCGCTTCATGGCCAGCATGGGACCGATCCTGAACGCCTGCGTCAACATCGGCATCGTGGTCGTGATCTGGGCTGGCGGCATGCAGTCCATCCAGGGGGAACTATCCACCGGCCAGATCGTGGCCTTCATCAACTACCTGCAAACCACCATCGGCCCGCTGATGATCATGGGCAACCTGGCCAACGTTCTGGCAGCCGGGATGGCCTCGTCAGAGCGCGTCCACGAGGTGCTGGAGACCATCCCCGAGGTCCAGGATGATCCGCAGGCTCCTGCCCTGCCAATGTTGTCCAGCCCGCAGATCGTCTTCGAAAACGTTAGCTTCCGCTACAACGGATCGACGGATGTGACCGTCCTGGATGGCCTCGACCTGACCGCCGAGCCGGGGCAGACCGTGGCCATCCTGGGAGCGACCGGTTCAGGCAAGACTTCGCTGGTCA
>JBFYSM010000160.1:0-4623 GCA_041301605.1 Chloroflexota bacterium
ACTATTGGGGGGTTGGGGGCGGGCAACCCCCGCCCAACACCCCCTATTTCCTGCCTCACTACGCTACCTCCCAAAGAACCGCAAAAAATACCGAAGGAGATGCAGGGATGTATACGATTGGTTTTTTGTCAGAAAGTGGTCCGGATACCAGCCTGAGCTGGCTGTTGTGGGTTGCCCTGGGGTTCTTTGCCATCATGGTCCTGGTTGGCTGGCTGGTGAGCCGCAGGAAGAAACCGGAAGAAGGACAGGCGCATGTATCCCATGAAGAACACCATGATGCAGAAACGCATGCAGAACCCGATGACCTGACCAAGCTGGAGGGGATCGGCTCAAAGGTTGCCGGTATCCTCGAAAAAGCGGGCATTACCACCTTTGCCGGTCTGGTGGAAGCCGGTGCGGAAAAAGTAAATGGCATTTTAGGTGCCGCCGGTCTGCAGATGATGGACTCCGCCGGCTGGATCGACCAGGCGAAGCTGGCCGCCAAAGGGGATTGGGATGCCCTCCAGAAGCTCCAGGCCGAGCTCAAGGGCGGCCGCAGGGTAAAGTAACATATCATATAACATAAGGAAGGATGTCTATTCTGTTTCTCCAGCCTTTGGGGTATGCTTAAAGCAATTGGAGTTACGCAGTTAGGATGGATTCGGGGGTGTGTGGATGGGTGAAACCCTTCCACACACCCCCAACCCCCTTGAACTGCGTAAGTCCTAACCAATCATCCGTTAGATGAGAAGGAGCAACTATGCGACTATATGTTGACAGTGCAAAGTGTTCGGGGTGCAATGCCTGCCGTGTGGCCTGTTCCCTGAACCTGTTCGGGGAGAACAACCCCAAGAAAGCAGCCTTGTTGATCGTCCCGCATTTCCCTTCGCCTGGCGTCTATGAAGTCAAGGTCTGTACCCAGTGCGGCGATTGTGCGGCTGTCTGCCCAACGGAAGCCATCAAGCAGGATGAACGCGGCGCTTACTATGTCGATTTTGCGGAATGCACCCTGTGCGAAGCCTGTGTACCCGAATGTCCGGAGGGTGTCATGTTCGTGCGCGCCGAACTGGCGGATGCGGCCTGGAAATGCGATCTGTGCGGGGATTGTGTGGATGTATGCGGCACAAGCGCCCTGTGGATAGCCGAAAAGGAAGCCGTTGCGGCTTAAGGAGACGGATATGAACGGATACGGTGGACACATTCTACGCGTTGACCTGACCAACGGGAAGCTGACCAAGGAACCGACCCCTGCCGGCCTGGCGCGTGATTTCATCGGCGGGCGCGGTTTCGGGGCTTATTTCCTGTTCAAGGAAGTTCCCAAGGGCGCGGATCCGCTTGGCCCGCAGAACAAGCTGATCATTTCCACGGGCCCTTTCTCCGGGTTGATGATCCCGGGTGCCGGGAAATGTGACTTTGCAACCAAGTCCCCCCTGACCGGTGGGTACGCCTCCGCCTCGATGGGCGGGCACTTCACCGCCGAGATCAAGTATGCCGGGATCGATAGCATCATCCTGGAGGGCATCAGCCCGAAGCCCGTTTACCTGTTCATCGATGATGACAAGATCGAGCTCCGGGATGCCGGCGACCTGTGGGGCAAAGGGACATTTGCTGTCGAGAAGCATTTCAAGGAGAAACTTGGGGAGGAATTCCAGGTGGCCGTGATCGGCCCGGGAGGCGAGAACCTGGTCCCGTACGCCTGCATCAACCATGATTATGGCCGCCAGGCCGGTCGCGGCGGCGTGGGCACCGTGATGGGCGTGAAGAAGGTCAAGGCGATCGTCATCCGCGGCACGAAGTCGGTGCATGTTGCCAACATGGATGCCTACCGCGCCGCCGGCAAGGC
Organism: Chloroflexota bacterium; assembly: GCA_041301605.1. GTDB lineage: Bacteria > Chloroflexota > Anaerolineae > Anaerolineales > Villigracilaceae > VGNO01. The sequence goes on from JBFYSM010000160.1 coordinate 1,823, forward strand.
GCTCTACAAGGCCTGCAAGGATGCGGAATTCCTGGCCGAGTGGACGCGCTACGGTACGACCGTCGTGACCAGTTGGTGCGATGAAGTCGGCGCGCTGCCGACCCGCAACTTCAGCGCTGGTTCCTTCGAGGGCGGCAAGGGCATCTACGGGCAGACGATGCGCGAGAAGATCGTCATCACCGACAAGGGCTGTTTCGGCTGTCCCTCGCCGTGCGGCAAGTACAGCCATGCCAAGAAATACAATGCCTATGTGGAAGGGCCGGAATACGAAACCATCGGCTTGCTGGGCTCCAACCTGGGGATCGACGATATCGAAGCCGTGGCGCAGGCAAACTGGCTGGTGGATGACCTGGGGATCGACTCCATCAGCACCGGTAATGTCATCGGCTGGGCGATGGAGTGTTATGAGAAGGGCATCCTGAGCAAGAAGGATACGGATGGCCTGGAGCTCAACTTCGGGAATGCGGAAGCAACCTTTGCGCTCATCAAGAAGATCGCATACCGTGAAGGCATCGGCGGCTTGCTGGCTGAAGGCGTCAAGAGTGCTTCGGCGGAGATCGGCAAGGGCAGCGAGCGGTTTGCCATCCATGTCAAAGGCATGGAGCAATCGGGCTATGCAACCCACAACGCAACCGCCATGCTGCTGGCCTACATGACCTGCGATGTCGGCGCCCACCACAACCGTTCCTGGGCGATCACTTATGACCTGCAGGTTGGTCGTGAATTGGTTGTTCCAGAGAAAGTGGCGCGCGTCATCTGGCTGCAGAACTTCCGCCCGATGTTCGATGTGCTCGGCTCCTGCCGCCTGCAGTGGGTGGAACTGGGCATCAACCGCGATCTCTACCTCCCGGCGCTGGAGGCCATCACAGGCGTGAATCGGACATGGGAAGATTTGGAGAAAGTCGGCGAACGCATCTGGAACCTGACCCGCATGTACTGGGCGCGTGAGAATGAAGGCTTTGGCCGCACCTGGGATATGCCCTCGCCGCGTTTCTACGAGGATGCACCCAAGACCGGCGCTACCAAGGGACAGATCACCAAGCTGGAAGATGTCAACAAGCTGCTGGATATGTATTACGAGCAGCGCGGCTGGACCTCGGATGGCCTGCCAATGCCAGACAAGCTCGAAAGCCTTGGCCTGACGGCGGTCGTAGCCTGAGATGCCAGCCTATCTTCGCCCGACCAGTGCTTTGCGGGTTTATATCGACGGGAAGGATGAGGTCGAGGTGGAACCCGGCCGCAGCGTGCGCGAGACGCTTGTCAGCCTGAACATCAAACCCGAACTGATCGCGCTGGTGGTTGTGGCTGGAGAGCAGAAGACAAAGGATTATGTGATCCAGGATGGCGATATTGTCAAAGTCCTGGCGGTTATCGGAGGGGGATAAAGAGGAGAATGTTACGAGACTCCCCGTCGTTTGAGGGGAGTCTTCTATCGCCAGAATATTTCGATAGCCGGATTGAGTGAAGCCTGAACATGGCTGGAGGCCGAAATGGTTCGTAAAACCCGTAAATCCGCGAGGATCCTTGAAGGAGATATCCTGGATTATGGTTGGCAGATGTTCGACCACCTGACCAGCCAGATCCAGAATGCTGATACCAAGGCCAGCTTGATCCTGGGTGTGGATGCCATCCTGCTGGGCATGTTGGCGGCAAAGGCTGCAGAACGCATTGCTACCTTTGCTGACTATGATCATTTTACGCCAGCCCTGATCTCTGTGCTCCTGCTGGGATTGGCCCTGATATTCTTGGGAACTTCAGTCTACTTCGCTCTTATTGTAACCCGTCCGGCGATGAGACGGGCCAGGGAAGGCGGGCTTTTTTATTTTTCCATGATCCACACCTTGCCGCGTGAAGAGTTCATCGAACGTTTCGAAACCTTGACCCCACAAATGGTGCGTCACGATCTTCTCTCCCAGGTGCATACGCTGGCGGGGATTACAAGGCGCAAATTTCAGCGGAGCGCCACGAGCCTGAATTTGTTGCTTGCATCCTTGTACCTGTGGGGATTGGCCGAACTCTTGACCATCTTTGGGTAAATAATCAGATATAATGCGTCCGATAAATTCCATGGAGTTGGGAATGGATAAAGAGAAACTATTGCAAATGTACTATGAAATGGTGCTCATCCGCCGCGTGGAAGAACGCGGGGCGGAGCTGTACCAGCAGGGCAAGATCGGCGGTTTCATGCACCTGTATATCGGGCAGGAAGCCGTCAGCACCGGGCTGATCGCCGCCCGGCAGCCGCAGGACCGGGTCATCACCGCCTACCGCGACCATGGCGTGGCGATCAATTGTGGTATCCCAGCTAATGAAGTGATGGCTGAACTGCTCGGCAAGGTCACCGGGACATCCAAGGGCAAGGGCGGCTCCATGCACATGGCGGACGTGGCAAAGAACATGTGGGGCGGGCATGCCATCGTCGGGGCGCACCTGCCGATCGCGGCCGGACTGGCGCTTGGTGACCAGTATGGCAACCGGGATAACGTCACCCTATGCATGTTTGGGGATGGCGCCACCAACATCGGGTATTTCCATGAAGCCTTGAACCTGTCGAAAGTGTGGAAACTGCCTGTCCTGTGGGTGTGCGAGAACAACCTGTACGGCATGGGAACGGCGGTCGAGCGCGCTTCGGCGGTATCCGAGATCCGCCAGAAAGCAGACGGGTATGCCATCCCGAACGAGCGCGTGGACGGGATGGATGTGATGGCTGTCTACGAGGCTGCCCGGAAAGCCATTGACCATGTCCGCGGCGGGAACGGACCATTCCTGCTGGAAGTTGTCGCCTACCGCTTCCGCGGCCA
>JBFYSM010000554.1:0-4715 GCA_041301605.1 Chloroflexota bacterium
AACAATCAACGGGATGACATACAGTGCGGCGCGTTCAAAGTCCTTGCCGCTCGCGCCGAGGATGAACCGGTCTGCGACAGAGAGCAGGGCAGCACAGAAGAATCCACTGATAATGCCGCCCCACTTGTATGCCATGGCGACGTAATATTTGCTGAGCACTTTGCGCGCATTGGAGATCGCTTCTGAAATGGATGGGAGCAGGTTGCCGTTCAGCGTAAGCAGGACCGCATAGGATGCTGCCAATCCCTGCGCCAGTTGCCAGTTGCCCCAGATCTCGTTGTAGTTGACGAGGAAGATGGTGGTGATGACGATCTCGATGGCTTGACCGAGTCCATATGCCATGCTACCGCCCATCATGAAAACGCCGAAGCCTAATGCACTTTTCACCGTTTCCTTGTCGAAGTGCGCCATGAAAATGATGCGCGTGTTGTAACCCAGCCGCCGGTACAGCCGCCAGCCCAGCAGGAAGGACAGGAACTCGGTCAGGTACGCGGCGATGGGCATGCCGAGCAGCCCGCCCATTGAGGAGCCAAAGCCGGGGTGAGCTTTGCCCCATGCCACCATTACCAGCACGATGGCGGACTGCGTGAACATCGGGAAGAACATTGTCAGCGCCAGGTCGATGATCTGGGTGTAGTCGAACCGCTGCCACGCACTCAACACGTTGCGGAACACGGACAGGAAGCCGGGGATTTGGATTACTGTGTGCAGGATGATAACCCACGCGTACAGCGCGAGCGTGTTGTGTGGGAAGACACCGCTGGCGAGCGCGGTCACCCATGCCACCTGGAACGCGCCGGTGAGTGCCTGCCACCACACGTAGAACTGAATGTACTTCACCGCCTTGCGCGGGTCATGCACGCGGTACTGCGAGAAGAACTTGACGAATGCGGTGCTGGTCCCAAAGTCGAACACCATCCAAACCACGGCAAAGATCTGAGTTACGCGTCCCCAGATGCCGAGCGCCTGTGCGGAAGGCAAAATGTAAACCGGAAGGATCACGGTTGTGTAGATCGTCAGCGGGATGGCGAGTATGAGTTGGAATACAAATGCCAGCAGGAACCCGCTCAAAGGACGATGGAAGCCAAGATTCTCCCAGTCCGTTTTCATCTGGCGGTTCTCAAATTCCCCCTTATCCACCACCAGCGAGTCCAGCGCTTCTGGGTGCGCCAAACTATACCGCCGCACAAAAATAAAAATTGTAGCAGAGGTCGTGACCAGCACGCCGAGCAGGATGAAGATGATATTCCGCGCCTGCGTGTGCGGGACCGGTGATGCCGGATAATCGCCGAACGTTTGCGGCGTGTTGCCAGCCGCACGCTCAGTCAGGTGATAGACAAGATAATTGAAATATGCCCAGTCCTGAATTTGCGGATTGGACGCGTCATCGAGGTACGGTGTGACAACGAACACGGAACCGGTGCCGACCATGCCTGAACCGAAGACCATTGACTGATCCTCAAACCCAATCACAATCGGATCCAGCGCTGCACCCGTGACCGTCATCCTGCCGCGCACCTGTGGAGCGCTGTTCCAGACGATGCCGGTGGCGGTAACGTCCCCGGACTTTTCCGGCGTGGTCAGGCTGAGCGCGTCCGTCTGCTCCTCGAGCGTGACCGGCGTACCGAGCAAGATACTCACTTCCTCGGATGTGTTGTCGGGAACGAGGAACAGCACCATCCCAGCGCCTGCCTTCACAGCGTCAGCGATAACATGCGGATTGTCCGTCTTGCCGTTGATGACGAACACATCCGCCTGTGCCGGATCGGTGACAAAGGTAAGTTCATCCGCCAGTGTGAGTGCCTGGTGAACGCTGCCTGTATCGGAGCCAACAAAATAAACATGGACCGGTTCTCCTTCAGCAGCAACCGGGACCGCGGCAAACGTCAGCGCGGCGATGGTCAGAACAAGTACGATGATGCGGAACTGCGATTTCGTTTTTCTCATGGCTGGGTTCCTTTGGAATGAGTTGTTTGCATCGGATGACGCGAATTAATCGAATTTTTCGAGAAATTCGCGAAATTCGATGCGATGGTTTTTAGCACTCTCTTCCGAAATGTTCCTTGTTCCACTTGCGCCCTTCATCCAACATGGCTTGATAATTTTGCAGGGGCAGGAAATTCGCCACCGAATTGCCAGTTCCCAAAACATAATGCCCGCCGGGACCGCAGACATCCAGGATCTGCCGCGTGCGTGCACGGACTTGCGCCTCGTCTCCCAAGGCGAGCAGGTTCATGTCCACGCCACCGACCAATGCCACACGTTCGCCCCAGCGCTGGTAAACCTGTTCCACCGGCAGGATCTTATCCTCAAAACTGTTCTTGGCGTCGATGCCAGCCGCGATCAGGTCATCCATCACCGCGTAGACGTTTCCGCACGAGTGGAGCACGAACACTTTGCCGGCACCATGCAGCAGGTCCGCCACACGCTTCAGGTGTGGGAAAAATTTCCGGCGCAGCATGGCAGGCGAGATAAAGGTCCCGCTGGCAAAGCCCATGTCATCGCCCAAGAACATACCGCCGATATTCGGCTCGCCCATCATATCCTCGATCACAGCGTAGATGATGCCGCTGACTTTTTCGATGATCGCGTCCACGAGGTCGGGCTGGTCGGCGAGCGCGTAACTGAACGGCACCATACCCATCAGCCACGTGGTCCACTCGAACAAACCGCCGGGGATGACCATCACCTTCATCCCGTCAGGCACGCGCTTTGCCATCAGCCGGGCACTGATGTTGACGTTGTGGATATCCGTCGGCCACGGATACTTTTCATAGTCACCCCAGTTTTGGATCGGTCCTTCGTAATCTTTCATGTAATAGCGGCGACGACCCTGCTCCTCGTCCGTTGCGCCGTCCGTGTTACGATAGGTGATGCCCGCGAATGGTATGATGCTGAAGCAGTAGGTGTAATCCCAACCGTTGCCAAGGCAGAAGCGGATGCTTTGGTCAATATACTTGAGCGCACCGCGGGCGAGATCGGCAGTGAGTTTGCCACCCGGCTCTGCCAGCGCAGTGTAGTCGAAAATGGTTTCGTTAAGATATTTGCCCACCGTATCGTGATCGGCGAAGATATCGCCAAATGGCACCGATCCCGGCTCGCGGGTGGTGATGGCGCGCACAAACCGGTTGAAGTCCGGCTTGCGCTCGAACGGACCGCGCATTTTGATGACGGAACGAAGCAGGTCCATGGCTCTCCTATTTTGTGATGACGAGTTCCCAGCCCTGGTTGACCGGGAACATGCCTAGGTCAAAGGTCGCGCGCTGGGATGTTGAATCGAATGAGATTTTTTCTTCGGTCAGTTCGACGCCGTTATAAGTTACTTTCGCGGGTGAAGTAGCCACAGCAACCCGTACCTGGATCTTGCGTGCCTCACCGAAGCATTTTCCTTCCGTCGCCGCGCCGCTGACAGTGATCGCGCCGTCTGCTTCGCGGACCGTGAACCGGGTGCGACCAAATTCATTTTGTTCGTAGGCACGCGTCCGGCAGTCATCCTCGTACAAGGTCGCTTCACCGTCCGCGCCGGGATATACGTCGAGCAGCAGGTCGCTGATAAATGCCTGCGCCGGATGAACGGTCTCGCCCTGACGCGGCAGGATCGCGCCTGCCTTGACGTAAACCGGCACCTGCTCCAACCCGGCGAACACGTTGCAGTCGCGTCCGCCGTCGAGCAGTTTCCCGGTCTCGAAGTCGTACCATTTGCCATCCGGCAAGGTGACCGTCCGGTGATTGGACGGGGTCAGGATGGGAGCCACGAGCAGGCTGTCGCCAAAGAGATATTCATCGAAGCGGTAGAATGCTTCCGAGTCCGGGTGATCGAGGTAGAGTCCGCGTACCAGCGGGAGTCCGGTCTCGTACGCCTGGCGCGCCGCGGCGTAAATATAAGGCATTAGGGAGTGACGGAGTTTGAGCCAACGTTTGGCGGTCTCCAGATTCTTTTCGCCGTAGTCCCACGGCTGGCGCGACCCGGAGCCGGGTGCGCTGTGGAAACGCAGCACCGGGTTGAACACGCCGAACTGCAGCCAGCGGATGTAGAGATCGGAGTCGATGATCGGCGCTTCGGAGTGGCTGAAGCCGCCGATGTCGTGCGAGACGTACGCCATGCCGACCTGCCCGGCGCGGATGTTGAATTCACATTCACTTTGCAGCACTTCCCACTGCGAGTTCGTGTCACCGGTGAAGAGCATGCCGTAGCGGTGCGAGCCGAGTCCGCCATAACGGGCTTGGACCATGCCGCGCAGGTTCCCGGTCGCGGTGGTTTCGTAAAAAACTTTGGAGGAGACGAGTTGACTGTCCACACCGTTGAGCTGCGCGCTGGCACCGTCGAGCCACCAGTAGTCTACGCCCTGACCGATGATCGGGTCACAGCACAGCTCTTTCAACGCGCGGGCTTCGACCGGATTCGCCAGTTCGGGCGAGACCATCCGGTCCGCGCCGCTTTTGACGGTCATCGCGATGACGGGGTTTTCCCAGATGGACTTAACCTTGTTCTCCGCACCGCTGGCTTTGACGAACGGCTCGAAGTGCGAATCGGTGGAGAAGATATTTTGCGGGTGAACGTTGAGCGCCACCAAAAGATTTTTGCTGTGTGCCCATTGGAGAAATGATTCGGGCTGGGGATACGTTTCTGGATTCCAGTCCCAATGCGACCAATCGGGGACATGCCATTCGAGGTCGAGGATCAATGTGGAGAGTGGAATATTTTCCTGCTCGAA
>JBFYSM010000224.1:0-3578 GCA_041301605.1 Chloroflexota bacterium
TGCCAAGCACATCCCCAGCTGTTCCTCCCGCATTGGCTTCCTTTGCCCCGCGTGTCAGGGGACTCTTGCCGCCAATCGATAGTCGCCCTGCCGTTGTTACGCCACTTCCCGCCAATAAACCAGGAGCAAAGATGAGTTTGTTGTGAGGTCCAAGCGCATCGCAGGTGGGTGGTACTTCTTCCAGCAGTATTTTTGCGATCAAGGCTCTTCCACCCAGACGCTCATAGGCAGCCGGCACTGTCTCCTCTCTTATTTGGTTCTGTGACATGTCTACACGAAGGATCTTCATTACTTCTCCAATATCTTGCTTATTTCTGGCTTACACATTGAAAAATCAAGAAGAAAACTACGCTCGAGACACAAGAGCCCCACCACCAGATCGGTCATACAGACGGAAACAGGAGATAGTGGGGCTCATCTCATCACTCGGATCGGCGGTCAGAGTAGAACGTCGATATCATGGGTGCGCTAGTGCCAGGTTGTTTCTTAGGGCGGGTAGGCGATGGTGTAAATGGATTTACCGCCGTTCAGCGGTCCCTTGAGGTATTCTTCGACCTCTTCCCTGCTGCGCATGGTAACCTGGTTCACCGGAGGCAGAACACCCGCCGGGAACCTGGTCATGATGTCGCCGATCAGCTTGCACATGTAATCCATGAGATCATTCAGGCCTGCCATCGCCTTTTCCGCCGAGGCTTTGGTGGGTGACCCAATGACCCCTTCCGGATAATCCTTCACCTCGATACCGGCCAAGCCGACATGCTCATGGCCTTTGATCGGGGCGTGGTAGACATCACCGCCCTTGTCCGTGTGGCCAGGGGGCAGGAAACCTGCCGGTTTGTTATCCTCGAAAAGCGATGGATCCATGAATTCCGGGAAGAGCGCCAACGAATACGAGGCCTCCGCCTCATCCGCGTGGGCAAAGGGTGTGTCAAAGGGGCCGCCATGAGCCTTGTCCTTCATGTGATCGTGGATCACTGTCCATGTATGGAGCGTAATCAGTACTGCCGGAAGCTGGTATTTCTTTTGCCATTGCTGGATCGCCAGGGGCAGGACCTCTTCCTGGCCATGGCCGTTGACGAAGATCTGTTTGCGGAAGCCCATGTTCCAGAGGCCCGTGATAATGGCCCGCATGTTCGCCAGCAACACATCCTCGGGAACCACAATGGTCCCCGGCATACCCAAGTGATTGTGGGGGTGCGAGCCGTACCAGATGGGTTGGGCGATGGTGCAGCCCATCTTCATGGCCACCTGCTCGGCCATGCGCGTCACCAGGAACGTGTCCTCACCCAGCGGTTGCCCGGCCCCATGGCACTCCGTACTGCCTACAGGAATGATGATCAGATCATTGGTTTTGAGTCGCTCGTTGACCTGAGTCATGTTCATGGTCTGGAGGTAAAGCCCGTTGGGGCTTTCCATGTGACCGCCTTTGGGTGGAAGTTGCCATTCGCTCATGCTTTGCTCCTTTTTTACCGATACCAATAAAATCCAAAAGGATTTAGCTATACAGCCGGGATGCGCAAATCACTTGCTCCCTTGGGGGATTGCTTGAGTTCGGGATAATACTTGTTGATCATTTCGACAATAATGGTGGCTTGGCTAGCCATCCTCACTCCTTCTGCTGCTCCGGTCATTTCACCATGACCACCGATCACCGAGTTTCCGGTCTTGCAGTGCACAGGGGCGGCCACGCGCACAATCTCGGGCGCCTCATAAGCACGGATGAAGCCACCTGATCCGGGTGGATTATCGGTGTGCACATCAAGCGGAGTCTTGATAGCCTGACGCAATGCGGCGATCATCGGGATTTGCAGGTCGCGAACCGGGTTGAGGCTGTCCGCGCCCAGACTCTCGAGGAGCTTGAACGAACACGGGTTGCACTGTCCAAGGTGGGCGGATGTCTTGAAGATGATTTCTTTCGGCAAGGCTCCGTCTTTGCGCATCTGGCCAACCAGCCACAACATACCCTCATCGTAAATAAGGAAGCCGCGCACGCCCAGATCGTAGCCGCGCTTGATATCCTCCACGCCGCGCAGAACTTGATCCATGCCGCGCAGACGGTAACCGATGCGCACACCCTGCGAAGAAAGCACCGTCGCGCCAGTGTCGTAGGTCGCCCGCGGACCGACCGACATCAGTAATTCAGTGCCATAATCGTGACAGATGCGGCAATATTCCTTGATCTCTGCGGCTGTATGGCGAAACATACCAAAGGTCTCAGTAATGCGATTGATCACAATGCCGTTCTTTTCAGCAGTTTCCAGCAATGCAGCAACCGTCTCTGCTGAGTTCACAGTAGGATTCTCGATCCGGAAAGCCCCACCATCGGGAAAGCGCAAAGTGGAAGAAGGCATATCGTACGCATCGCCCTGAGGCATGCCAATCTTTTTTAAATATTCACGGGTTTCTTCAAACATTGTATTTTCTCCTGGAAAGAATTTCATGATTCGGTAAGATGTGCCGGCAGAGGCGGGCAATAGACCCACACAAGCTTAAGCGGCTCATCACCGATATTCTCTAATCTGTGCTTTTTGCCAATGGGGGAATAAAACGCTGTTTCAGGTCCGATTTCCCATTCCCCCTCACCTTCTATCACAAGCTTGGCCCGCCCACTGACCAGGAAGAGGACTTCTTCAGAACCATCATGCACGTGGTCTGGGATCATGCTGCCCACTTCGGTGATATTCATTCCCATCGAGAGATTTTTGACTCCGCCATACTTGGGAGCCAGTAAAAGTTTGGATGTGCGAGGCGGGTTTCGAAATTCCCCCTCGACATCTGCGGCTTTGACAAATGGTAGGTTCTTCATAATCCTCCGGATACAAAGCTTGTTGTTTCGTCTGATGAAACTAAGTTTCATCTACAGATAAAATTATATAGCAGGTTTCACCTAATGTCAATCATTTTCACTATGTGGAACGGCTTTGTCTATTCACTTTCCCGCCATATTGCCTATATGACTTTTGTAACTTGACGCACTGAGAACAGAATGTTATTCTATCTGATGAAACCTAATATTATCTAGTGAAACTCCATTTTCACATCATCCTTTCATGCCCTACCGAAAACCGCAGATGAAAGCATTGCAAGTTGTAAGTCCGCGACAGTTCACACTGGTGCAGACAACCGTTCCGGACCTTGAGGCTGCCGGCGCAAACCGGATCCTCGTCCGTTCGGATTGGGTTTCCATGTGCGGAAGCGATATCCCTTTTTTTACTGGCAACAAACGACACAAATCCTTCCCCCTACCCGTGGGTGCTCCCATCCATGAATGTGTTGGGCAAGTGATCGAGAGTACATCTGAATTATTCAAAACTGGTAACCGGGTTATTGCCATCCCGGAAGGTGACCAGGGCCTGGCTGAGTACTTTGTGGCTCAGGCGGCCAAAGCTGCCCCATTACCTCCCGATCCGGATGATCGCGGAACGAGTTGCTTGATCCAACCGTTATCCACGGTAACCAATGCCTTGGATCGGCTGGGAAACGTGGAAGGAAAATCAGTGGCAGTGATCGGGTTAGGCTCGATTGGCTTGTTATTCTGTTGGCTGTTGCATAAGCGTGGCGCATCTCGGATCATTGGA
>JBFYSM010000232.1:0-2738 GCA_041301605.1 Chloroflexota bacterium
CTTCAAGGCATTTTTCGATCGCGAAAAATGGTTCATCCCCGTTACGCGCTGGACGCTGCTCCTGCTGGCCGCGACCGGGCTGGTGCTTTTCTTCCGGGTATATAACCTTTCCGGTGTAACCCCGGAAATGACCAGCGACCATGCCGAGAAGTTGCAGGATGTCTACGATATCCTGCTGGGACGTTTCAGCATTTTCTTCCCGCGCAACACCGGGCGGGAACCGCTATATATTTACCTGACTGCGCTGCTGGCCGGGCCATTGGGCATGGGGGTTTCATTCGATGCCGTCAAGTGGGCTGCCGTTCTGGGCGGCCTGGTCACCCTGCCTTACATGTACCTGTTGGGCAGGGAACTGGGCGGAAAGTGGGTCGGCTTCTGGGCGCTGGTCTTTTGCGGGATTGCCTATTGGCCGAATGTGATCGAGCGCTTTGGCCTGCGGATCTCCTTCTACCCGCTGTTCGCGGCCATTACGATGTACCACCTGCTGCGTGGCTTCCGCACCCGCAACCGGAACGACTTCATCCTGGCTGGCCTTGGGCTGGGGTTGGGTTTGATGGGTTATACGCCCTTCCGCATTATGCCGTTCGTGGTTGTGGCTGCCTTTGTCATTTATACTATCCACAAGCAATCTGCTGGTGCGCGCAAGCAGGCCCTGTGGTGGCTGGGGATCGTGGCGGTCATGTCTGCAATCGTCTTCCTGCCGTTGCTGCGCTTCTGGTTGGAAAACCCGGACCTTTTCTCTTATCGCGCTTTCAGCCGCCTGGGGAGTGCCGAGCAGCCTTTGCCGGAACCCGCTTTACAGATCTTCTTTTCCAATTTGTGGGTCGGATTGAAAATGTTCAACTGGTACGATGGCGAGATCTGGGTCCATTCGGTTACCGGTCGTCCGGCCCTCGACTTCGTCTCAGGGGCTTTATTCCTGGTGGGCGTATTGTTTTTGCTGATCCGCTATATCCGCCGCCGCCACTGGCTGGATCTGTTCCTGCTGCTGTCCATCCCGCTCCTGGCCATGCCGTCCATCCTGTCGCTGGCTTTCCCGGCCGAGAACCCGGCCCTCAACCGCGCCGCCGGTGCGATCGTGCCCGCCTTCCTGGTGGTTGGGCTGGCGATGGATGCCTTCTTCACCAGCCTGCGTACCCGGCTCATCCATAACGGCGAACAGGCCGAAGGGTCCGGGGATGAGACGGTGACGGTACGGGAGGAGAAGCCGCGCGGCAGGGCGGTTTTCGCCTGGCTGGCGGCAATCCTGCTGGTTTTCCTGTCTGCCGGGCAGAATTATGACCTGGTCTTCGTCCAGTATGCTGACCGTTACCAGATGAGTTCCTGGAACTCGCGCCAGATGGGGTATGTCATCCAGCAGTTCAGCCTGACCTATGGTTCCGCGAATGCCTGGGTGGTACCCTTTCCGCACTGGGTGGACACGCGCCTGCCGGCCTTTTGGGCAGGCATGCCGGAGCGAGGCGATATGGCCATGTGGCGTGATAATCTGGCTGATACGCTATCGGTGAGTGGGACGAAGTTGTTCATCGTCAAGGCGGATGTCAACATGCCAGAAGCCAATGACCAGGAGACGCTGGATGTGTTGCAGGAGTTGTACCCGCAGGGTTTGTTGAGCCTCTACCGTTCGGATGTTATGGGACATGATTTCTGGATATTCTTCGTACCGCCGGAAGGTGAATAGAGAAACACATGGAAAAATCGCACGAAAAATTCCCCTGGCTGTATGATATCCTCTTCGTGCTTGTGCTGCTGGTGGCGGCCTATTTGCGATTCAGTGGAAGCAACTGGGGCCAATTGCAGCACCAGCATCCGGATGAGGGCTTCCTGACCTCGGTAACGTATGACATAGCCCCGATCGGCAAAACGGATGCCCTCGGGGCTGCGCCGACTGCGCAGAACCAGCCCTGGCGGGCGCTCTACCCGGATACCTATACGGATTGTGAGAAGTGGGGCGGTTACTTTGATACGGCCTGTTCCCCTCTCAATCCCCATAACCGTGGCAAGACGTTCTACACGTACGGGACTTTACCGGTCTTCATGGTGCGCTATCTGGCCGAGTGGACGGACAATGTTGACAGTCTGAAGCTCTTTGGGCGGCAGATGTCGGCGGCGATGGATTTGTTGACCATCCTGTTGCTCTATATCATCGTCACCCGGCTGTATGGACGGCGCGCGGCTTTGCTGGCGGCAATTTTCTCATCGCTTGCTGTCATGCAGATCCAGCAATCCCACTTCTACACCACAGACATGTTCGCCAATTTCTTCATGTTCCTGGCGCTCTATTTCGCAGTGGAGATCGTTCTCTCCAGGAAAGTCGATCTGCCCCGCGTCCCAAAACCCAATCAATCCCTCTTTGCGTTTTACGTTTTACGCTTTATCCACAACCCCCTGTTCTGGTACAGCCTGCTCTTCGGCCTGGCTTTCGGCATGGCGATGGCTTCCAAGATCAACGCGATACCACTGGCAGTGCTGTTACCCATTGCTTTTTTCATCCGTTATTACAAGCGCGGACAGTCTTTATCGGCGGAGGATTGGTCGGATATCCTGGCTTTCCTGGTGGTCGGCGGGTTATTTGCCATTATTGCCTTCCGCATCTTCCAGCCGTATGCCTTCGATGGCCTGGGATTGAACCCGGCCTGGCTGGCCAATATCCGCGAGCAGCGGGCGCAGGCCACTCCCAACGCGGACCTGCCCTGGAACCTGCAATGGGCGCGGCGCACGCATCTCTTTTCCTTCAC
>JBFYSM010000253.1:0-2932 GCA_041301605.1 Chloroflexota bacterium
GCGGCGCGATCGGCATCTCCGGCGGCGTGATCGAAGAATACGATGTGGAACGCGCCCTCGAACAGGCCCAGGCGGTCGCCATCCCGCACAACCGCGAGGTGATCCACATCATCCAGCGCGGTTTCAGCGTGGATGGCCAGGATGGCATCCAGGCCCCTGTCGGAATGCACGGCTACCGCCTGGAAGTGGAGACCCACATCATCACCGCCGCGGCCGCCACAGTCGAGAACCTGCGCCAGTGCGTGGGTGCCGCTGGCGTGGATGTGCTGCAGTTCGTGCTCAACCCGCTGGCTTCCGGGGATGTGGTCCTGACCGATACCGAGCGCCAGATGGGTGTGGCCGTCTGCGATATCGGCGGCGGGACGACCGACCTTGCCTTGTACGTGGACGGTTCTGTCTGGCACACGATGGTGCTGGCGGTCGGCGGCAACCACATCACGGCCGATATCGCGCATGGCCTGCGCCTGCCGTTGACGCAGGCCGAAGAAGTCAAGCTGAAATACGGCCATGCCGTCAAGGCCGAGATCGGCAACGAGGATACCTTCCGCATCAAGCCGTTCGGCGAGGAACACGAGGCTGAGATCAGCCGCCAGGAACTGGCGCACATCATCGAGGCCCGGGTGGAAGAGATCTTCATGCTGGTCATGCAGGAGATCAAACGTTCCGGCTACGATGGTCTGTTGCCGGCCGGGATGGTCCTGACCGGCGGAACGAGCGCCCTGCCGGGCATCCGCAAGCTGGCCGGTTCGGTGCTGGGCATGCCGGTGCGAACGGCCAAGCCGGAGAACCTGGTTGGCCTGACGGACGCGCTCGACTCGCCCGCCTATTCCACCAGCGTCGGCCTGCTGCACTGGGCGGAAGCCCTGCAGGGTTTGGTGTTCCCCTCGGCGCGCGGTCACCCGCACCGCCGGGCGAAAGGAGAGAGCAGAGTGAACCTGGATAACGTCAAGGATTTGTTCAAACGCCTGCTCCCCTAGCTATCATGTGTCATTGCGAGCCGCCCCTGGCGGCGAAGCAATCCCCTGATTTAGAAAATATCTCTCAATACGACTCATACGGTAAAACAAGGAGAAACATCATGGATACGAAAAAGAATCTAGCTGAAGCATTTGCCCGCATCAAGGTCATCGGCGTCGGCGGCGGCGGTACCAACGCTGTCAACCGCATGATCGAGGAGGGCATCCAGGGCGTGGAGTTCATCGCGGTGAACACCGATGCCCAGGCGCTGCTACTCTCCCGAGCCCCCACCCGCGTCCGCATCGGCGAAAAGCTGACCCGCGGCCTGGGTGCCGGCGGCGACCCGGAGAAGGGCCGCAAGGCTGCCGAGGAATCGGCTGAGGACCTGTACAACGTGCTGAAAGGCTCGGACATGGTCTTCGTCACGGCCGGCATGGGCGGCGGTACGGGCACCGGCGCGGCGCCGATCGTGGCCCAGGTGGCCAAGGAATGCGGTGCGCTGACCATCGCGGTCGTCACCCGCCCGTTCACTTTCGAAGGCGGCAAGCGCCACCAATCCGCAGAGGCCGGCATCGGCAACCTGCGCGAGCATGCCGATACCCTCATCGCCATCCCCAATGACCGCCTGCTGCAACTGGTGGACAAGCGCGCCAGCCTGCAGGATTCGTTCCGCCTGGCAGATGAAGTGCTGCACCAGGGCATCCAGGGCATTTCGGAACTGATCACCATCCCCGGACTGATCAACCTGGATTTCGCCGATGTGCGCGCCATCATGTCCGAGGGCGGGGCGGCGTTGATGGCGGTCGGCAAGGGTTCCGGCGATGACCGCGCCCGCAACGCAGCCGAGCAGGCCATTTCCAGCCAGTTGCTGGATATCACCATCGATGGCGCCCGCGGCGTGCTCTTCAACGTGACCGGCGGCCCCAACCTGACCCTGTTTGAGGTCAACCAGGCGGCTGCCATCATCCGCGAGACGGCCCACCCGGATGTCAACCTGATCTTCGGCGCGGTGATCGATCCCGAAATGGGCGACGAAGTGCGCATCACGGTTATTGCCACCGGGTTCGAGCGCACCGGCATGCCGCGGCGGGTCGTAGCCCAGCAGCGTCCGGCCGGCCGCAGCCTGGATGAGCGCCCGGCTCGGAAGATGGAAGAGGTCAGCGTGGAAGCGGGGATCGCACCCCAGAACGGCGAGTTCAAGCCGCAGGCCTTCAACACCGAAGACCTGGATATCCCCACCTTCCTGCGCAACCGCCGCTAAGCCTCCCAACTGTTTTACCGTATTGAGAAAGATCATCCCGCAAAGTCTGTCCGGGTAACCGGGCAGGCTTGCGGGATTTTGCGTATGTGAACTTCCAGTGATCACACGCTGGGCAGGTCAGGGGACCTCGCCCCAACAAGCACCATATTGAAAAGCGCTTTGAATTAAAGGTTTACTCAAAGTATCCTTACGTTATGACTGTCTCATTGATAACGGGATTATTGCTCTTTCACACAGCAAACAAAAGATATCCAGCAACAAGCGATAGGAAGATCTTGACGGGGAGGACGGTTTGTTTTGGAATGGTAATTTGCATTTATATCACTTGAGTCGGGTTTTGTTATATTCCAATGCACCTCTGATAAACTGGACGATACCATAGATGATGGCGCCATATGCAATCACATAGGTACCTCCTCCGATTGCTGCAGCATAGGTAGCCACTGTAACAACGAGTCCGCCAATGAACCAAAGAGCACCATACGTCATTACCTAATGTGCAACTCTTTGTAAGAAGGTGATCCACTGGGCGAGAGCCATGTAGAATAGCGGTAGCCAAACCCTATTCACAAGGAGCGCACCAATGGATCGAAACGATTTTATCATTGCAGTCTTTCTGATAGTTTGCGAACAGTACCAAAGTATCAAGCAACAATGTCGGCTACGGCGAGGCGGCTTTGCACCTGCCTTGACAGATGAGCAAGTTATCACAAT
>JBFYSM010000262.1:0-6665 GCA_041301605.1 Chloroflexota bacterium
CCACGCCGATGAGATCAAGGTGGACGCGCTCGGCAACGTGCTGGTAACAAAAAAAGGCAGCGGCAGGAAGCGCCCCAGGGTCATGCTGGCTGCCCACATGGACGAGATCGGCTTCATGCTGACCGCCGAAGACGGGGAAGGCATCTACCGTTTCGAGACCGTCGGCGGCATCGACCCGCGCCAGATGGTCGGCAAGCAAATCCAGGTTGGGAAGGAACACATGCCGGGTGTGATCGGGGCGCGTCCCATCCACCTGACGACCGCCGACGAACGCCGCAAGAAGATCCCGCTCGACAACCTGCGGATCGATCTGGGACCCGGCGGCAAAGCAAAGATCGGCGACCGGGCTACCTTTGCCACGAATTTCCGCCGCGTGGGGCCATCCATCTTCGCCAAGGCCTTGGATGACCGGCTGGGCGTCACCACCCTGATCGAACTGGTCAGGAATGCACCGCCCAATATCGACCTGCTGGCCGCCTTCACTGTCCAGGAGGAAGTCGGCCTGCGCGGGGCAAAGGTGGCGGCCTACACCTTTGATCCGGATATGGCGATTGCCATCGACTCGACCCCCGCCAATGACCTGCCCACTTGGGATGGCGAGGAGAACACCGCCTACAATACGAAACTTGACCACGGCCCGGCCATCTATGTAGCCGATGGCGCCACGCTCGCTGACCCGCGCCTGATCCGTTTGTTGACAGAAACCGGCGACGCGGCGAAGATCCCCTACCAGATCCGCCAGCCGGGCGGCGGCGGCACCGATGCAGGTTCCATCCACAAGCAGCGCGCCGGCATCCCATCTGTATCTGTTTCCATCCCGGGACGTTACGCCCATTCCGCGATCGGGCTGGTGCGGCTGAATGACTGGAAGAATACCCTTGCCCTGCTGGATGCCGCCCTGCGCCGCATCACGCCCGACCTGCTGGTTGGGGAGCGCAAATAAAAACAAAAGTCGAAAGGCAAAATACACAGAATAGGAATGCCTTATGAAAAAACTCATTGAAAAACTGACCGCCCCTTTCTCCCCTTCCGGGTATGAGGAAGCCATCCGCCAGGTGATCCTGGCCGAAGTGAAGCCGCTGGCCGACGAAGTCCGTACCGATGCCCTGGGCAACCTGATCGCCCGCAAGGGCCAGGCTGGCAAGAACGGTAAAAAGATCATGCTGGCCGCCCACATGGATGAGATCGGCCTGATCGCCACCCATATCGATGACAACGGGTTCATCCGTTTCACCACCATTGGCGGCGTGCGTTCCGCGACCCTGATGGGCGGGCGCGTCCGCTTCATGGACGGCACACCCGGCATCATCGGCGGGGAAAGGCAGACCGACCTTTCCAAGGCTTACACGATGGAACAACTTTTCATTGATGTCGGCGCAACCAGCCGCAAGGATTGCCCTGTCAAGGTGGGGGATGTGGCCGCCTTCGAGCGTCCCTTCGTGGAACTGGGCAACGGCCGCCTGGTCTCGAAAGCCATGGATGACCGCATCGGCTGCGTGGTGCTGATCGAAACGCTGCGCGCCCTGAAATCCACGCCGCATCAAGTATCCTTTGTTTTCACCACCCAGGAGGAAGTTGGCGTGCGCGGCGCGACCACCTCCGCGTTCGGGATCGACCCCGACCTGGGACTGGCCGTGGACGTGACCGGGGTTGGGGATACGCCCATGGCCGCCAAGATGGAAGTCTCGCTCGGCAAAGGCCCGGCCATCAAGGTCAAGGATGCCGGCATGCTGGCTGACCCGCGCGTGGTGGATTGGATGGTCCGCACCGCCGAGAAGGCCAAACTCCCCTACCAGCGCGAGGTGCTGACCGGTGGCTCGACGGATGCACGCGCCATCCAGTTGACCCGCGCCGGTGTGCCGGCTGGTTGTGTTTCCATCCCCTGCCGCTACGTGCACTCCCCGTCCGAGATGGTGGATGAGAACGATGTGCAGAACGCAGTGAAATTGCTGGTGGCGCTGGTGAGTGGCCCGGCAGAGATATAAAACTCAGAGACCCGGTTTCTTCGAAGAAACCGGGTCTCTGCTATTAACGCTTCCCTTCCAGCCACATGTATCGTTCAAGGGGGATATCGATCGGTGTCACCGCGTACCCCTTCACATAAGGCTTGACCAGCGTGTACGTGAGGGAGTGCACGGTGAAGAGCGCCGGGGCGTCCTCAACGATCATCCGCTCGGCTTCCTGGTACAGGCGGATGCGCTCGGCCACATCCTGCTCCACCCGCGCCCGGTCGAGGAGGGCATCCAGGGCGGGGTTGCTGTAACCGCCCATGTTCTGTTGCTGGCCGGTATGGAAGAGCACATCGGAGAAGTTCTCGGGATCGGGGTAATCCGCACACCAGCCGCCATCGAACAACTGGCCGTGGTAACCGGAATACAGCATATCGTAATACATATCATATTCGATGTTCTCGACCGTGATGGTCACGCCCAGGTTCTGCTGCCACATCTGGGCCATGGCGGCTGTGCCCGGGTCGACATCGTTGCCGATCCCGGCTGATGTAAAGGTGATGGGCGGCAATCCTTCCGGACCGCCATACCTGGATTCGGCCAGGAGTTGGCGCGCCTGCTCCGGGTCATAGGGCAGGCCCTGGAGGTTCAGATCGTAACCAGGCATGGCTGGCGGGTAGACACCTTCTGCCGGCAACCCCACACCGTTGTAAACAATGTCGAGGTATTTCTGGCGGTCGAAGGCCATGCTGAAAGCCTGGCGCACCTTGACATCATCGAACGGCGGCTGGGTGGTATCGAAGACAACATACCAAGTGCACAGGTCAACGCCTGAATATAGTTCGGCATGCAGCGGGTCGGCGGGATCGAGGACGCGCGGCACATCATACGAGTACACCCCGGATACATCGATCTGCCCGGATTCATACAAACGGATGCCAACGCCGCTATAAAGATCTACAATCACATATGGGATCGAAGGCACGCCAAGATAGTAATCTGTATTTCGTTCATACACCATTTGCTCGAAACTATCCCAACGAACCAGCTTGTACGGACCGGTACCGTTCGGGGTGCGGTACCACTCCGGGCTGGATTCGACATTGGCGCGGTCCAGCACGAAGGCCGTGGCATAGGTCAATTTCAGGATGAAATATGGCTTGGGTGCATCGATCGTGACTTGAAGGGTATGGTCATCCAGGACCTGCAGGCCGGAGATATGGTCAGCCAGGCCGGCATTCATCTCCGCCACGCCAACGATATCCCCCAGGTAGGTCAGGACGGTATCCGATTGCGTAGCCGGATCCGCAGCCCGCTCCCAGGAGTAGATCACATCCTCCGCCGTGACCGGGCGGCCATCGTGGAATTTTGCGTTCTGGCGCAGGTAGAACGTATAGACCGTGCCATCCGCGGATACATCCCAGCGTTCAGCCAGGTCAGGAACAAGGTTCAAATTCGGATCGAACGATACCAATCCGCTGAATACCAGTTTATCACCGGCACTATGTGTGGTGGCCGGGTCGTAAGAACGCGGATTGGTGCTTTCACCCCCGGAATAAACCAGCGCCTGATCCAAAGGAATGTCGCCTGTATTAGAGAACTGCGGCAGCAGCCAGGGTTCATCTGTGCCACCGGCAGTAGATCCGCAGGCAAGCATCAATAAAACAGAAATCACCAGGATGGGGATTTTTCGAGAGAGACGCATCACACGTTCCTCCTTCTCCGGTTACGGAAGATGAGGATTGCCAGCCCCGCCAAGGCAAACACCGCCAGGCCACAGCATACTACGCCTATGAGCAATGTTTCCAGCCAATTGGTACCGGAAGATGTTGTTGTGGGTTCTTGTGGGCCGGGGATGGGCGTAGGATTGCCGGTCAATTGAGCTGTTGGCATGGGCATCGGCGTCGCGGCCACTTCCAGGCCGGAAACGGGGATATAGGTTGGGACAATGGTTGGGGTCGGGACCGGTGTCGGGTTCGCCGTCTGGATGCGCGGTGCGGCGCCGATGCTTTCCCGCCAGGCATCCTCCAGCCCATCTACATCGAAGCCGTAGATGGTCTGAAGGGCAGCGTCCCCGGTGGCACCCGTGCGCAGGGCGGCCAGCAATTGGGACATCTTCTCCTGCCCGAACTCCTCCAGCAGGAAATTGACAATGCTGTAGGATTCCGCATAAGCCAGGCTGGCTCGTTCGTATTCTTCCGAGAACCCGCCGCTCAAAGAGCGAACGGACATCAAGGTATCATATGAGATTGCATCCTCCAGCCTCGCCTGGTCGATGCTCTCCAGGCCGCCCTCGCCGTACATGGCCAGGCCTTCGCTGAGCCAGTTTGGCAGGAAACCCAGGCAACTGAAGGTCAGGTGGCCCACGAGAACATGGGTCAGTTCGTGCGCCTCGGTGCGCTTGCCCCATTCCATGTCGTTCTGTGAAATGCCGATAATGACGATGCTATTCTCGGCATACGCCACGCCACCCGTCCAGGAAGGCTCGTAGAGGATGGCATCCTGCATATCCTGGGAGTTGGCGTAGATATACAGGTCGATGGGCTGGTTGGGGTGGATGCCCACCTCCTCAGCCAGGCGCTCGAGGGCATCGACAGCCGCAGTATGCAACTCATCCCCAAAGTCCTGGTCGCCGCGGTACCAGTGCAGGTTGATGTCCCCGCCGCCGATCACCTGCCAATCGTGGATATCATCCAGCCAGGTGACGGTTTGCCGTTCGCCGACCATTTCGCCCCCACCCTGGAGGGTTACCCGCCACTGCCACCAGATGATTGCTCCGGGCGGCTCCGAACCGGACTGGCGCATATCCCAGATCCACTGGACGGATACATCGGTCCCGGGCGTGAACTCGGGGAATGCTTTCCCGACCACCTCACCGCAGGTCAACTGTTCCACACCATATTCCAGGATGACAACTGTGATTCGGTCACTGGCCGAGATGTTGGCGCTGAAGGTGACGCTGTTCGGGAAAGACAAAGTCGCCCGGTCATCCGTCACATCGAGGCCGGATTGGGCCTGCACAGGCATAGCCAGGCTACCCATGATAAAAAACAGAATCAACATACCCATTAAACGATATTTCATAAGCCATCCTCTGGATTTTCAGGATTTCGACATGGGGGTGAGTATACCTTAATTCGAATCGTACTGGACAGAATCCCCTGCCTCAAGTAAAATAACACGCCGTGCAATTGAAAGAATTCGGAGGAAGATACTTTGGCAAACATCAAATCACAAATCAAACGTAACCGTCAGAACGAGAAGCGCCGCCTGCGCAACCGTGTCGCACGCGGTAAAGCGCGCGCTGCTCTTGGAAAGGCGCGCGCCATCATCGAAACCGGCCAGGCGGAAGAAGCGAAATCTTCCGTATTGCTGGCCATCAGCGCCCTGGATAAAGCCAGCCAGAGGGGTGTCCTTCACAAGAACAATGTCGCCCGCCGCAAGTCCCGCTTGATGAAACAACTGGCAACGATGAAACCGGTTGAGGTCAAGAAAGTGGAAGCGCCCAAGGAAGAAGTCCAGATTGAGCCGGAAGCAGAAGCCAAGCCGGTCAAGAAGGCCGCTACAACCAGGAAAGCAACCAGCAAGAAGACGGCGGCTGAACCAAAGAAGGCTACCACAACCAAGAAAATCACTACAGCGAAGAAAACAACAGCCGCCAAGAAAAAGGCTGAATAATTCAAGTTCAGGAACAATTCGATCTGATACAGCGGGAGCATCTCAATAAGAGATGGCGGTCTCCCGCTGTTGTGATTCTGGGAGAGGGTTTTCCTCCCCATGTTATAATCCCTCCCTGCATGCAAAATAGGTGACCCATGTTCGACCGAGAACAAAAAGAGCTTGAGGCCAGGATATTGGAATTCCTTGCCGGGAACGATATCCCTGCGGCGGAATTGAAATGGGTTCCCATCCCCTTTAGCGGGGAGTGGGGCACTTCCACATCCTTCTTCCAGGCCGCCGCAAACGAAGCGCGGGCCGGGAAGGGCAAGGGCATCCCCGTGCCGCAGCGCGCCCAGCAGATTACCGAACAGGTGAAGGATTTCCTCGGCCAACCCATTGGGATCAGCCACATCGAGGCGATAAAGGGATATCTCAACCTGTACTTCGATACCGCAACGTACGCCGGTCGCGTTGTCGACACCGTGCTGGAGCAGAAGAACCACTTCGGGTCCGGAACCCGGACCGGGTCACGCGTGATGGTGGAATTTTCCCACCCGAACACGCACAAGGCATTCCACGTCGGCCACCTGCGCGGGACGATCCTGGGCGATGCCATCTGCCGTATCCTCGAGTTTGCCGGGTACAAAGTAGTGCGAGCCAACTACCCCGGCGACATGGGCCTGCACGTCATCAAGTGGCTGTGGGGCTACCTGAAGTACCACAATGGCGAGCAGCCCTCAGCGGACATCACCAAATGGATGGGTGAGATCTATGCCGAGGCTTCCAAGCGGTTGGAGGAAGATCCTGACCTCGAAACAGAAGTCCGCGCCGTTTACGCCCGCTGGGACCAGCGCGACCCCGAAGTGGTGGCGCTCTGGGAACGGACGCGCCAGTGGTCGCTGGAGGGTTTCCGCCAGATGTATGCCGCCCTCGATATCCGCTTCGACGTGTACTACTTCAACAGCCAGGAAGAAAAGCCGGGCAAGGAGATCGTAGTGGAACTCTTCCGTCGCGGCATCGCCATCGACGAACGTCCGCAGGGTGGCGCAGTTGTGG
>JBFYSM010000304.1:0-4313 GCA_041301605.1 Chloroflexota bacterium
TCCGAGTTGCCAACGGATACACCTGCATCATCCGTAACGGCCACGGAGACATTCACGCCTGTTCCATTCACCCCCACCCCTCTCCCAGTCGAGATAACGGATGCCACTGGGGTTTCCATGCGGCTGATCCCGGCCGGGGAATCCACGATGGGCAGTGACAAGGGGTTCACGGATGAACAGCCGCTTCATATGGTTTACCTGGATGCTTTCTACATGGATAAATACGAGGTCACGTTCGCGTCTTATCAAGATTGCGTGGATGCATATGTCTGTTCTTCTCCTCGGGATCCCGACTATCTTCAGCGAGTCGATTATTACACGGATCCGGTCAATGAAAATCTCCCAATCGTGTTTGTGGATTGGTACATGGCGCAAACCTATTGCGAGTGGCGTGGGGCGCGCCTGCCCACCGAGGCCGAGTGGGAGAAGGCAGCCCGGGGGGTGGATAACCGGACCTACCCTTGGGGAGAAGACGTCAATTGTGACCGCGTCAATTACGTCGTTTGTGGAAGGGATGTGACGGATGTGGGCATTCATACAAGTGGTAGTAGCCTCTACGGTGTGAATGATCTGGCGGGAAATGTCTGGGAGTGGGTGGCAGATTGGTATGGCGCGGATTACTATGCTACGCTCGAGACGGGTGTGTTGAATCCGCAAGGGCCATCGAGCGGGCAAAGCCGTGTGCTGCGCGGCGGTTCGTTTAAAACCAACATCAGCAACCTGCGCGTGGCTGACCGCTATTTCCTTGTGCCTACTACTACCCGGGAGGAAATCGGTTTCCGTTGTGCAAGGGATGTTGCCCCGTAGAATGAAAAAATGTATGGCGAAATTAATTTCGCCATACGGGTAATGAACAAGATTTATCTCTCTCCATAGCAGGCAATTTGTCTGCACAAAAATTGGCTTTTGGATACCCCCGATTTATCGATCCAACCTGCTATTCGATTTTAGGGCTGTGCAGAAACCCTTTCAGGTTGTCGCACATCGCTTCCAGGGATTCTTCCCGCACACGGTACAGTTTCTCCTGGCCCTTGATGGTCAAATTGACCAGGCCCGACAGGCGCAATTCGCTCAGGTGATGGGTGACGGTGGGTGCGCGCAGGTGCAGGCGGCGGGCTAGTTCAGAAGGGGTCAGTGCTTCCTGCGTCAGGTAATAAAGGATCTTCAAGCGGGTGGGGTCGGCCAGGGCTTTCATGACCCGCACCAGGCTATCCGGCACCATTTCTCCGGGGATGGCAGCCATATCCGCCGGGCGGGCGCCAAAGAAGAACAGCATGGAGCCATCTTTGGCGGGTTCAAAAAGGATGAGCGGTGTTGTCCAGTAGGCGGGGATGATGACCAGGCTATTGGATTCCATGAGGTCCCCCAAGTCGACTCCCTGGGATAATTCCCGGAGCAAATCTTCCAGGCTCATCCGGGTGGACAGCTCCCGGGCGCGCTCCAGGCCGGCCTGCAGGACCGGCCCGAGGCGCTTTTCTTCCTCCTCGAAGAAGGCCTGGTGGTAGGCCTGCAATGCAGATAGGAAGCCTTCCCCCAGTTCTTCCGGTTGCGCCCAACGGTCGAGAAAACGGGTGACCTTTTCTTCGTCAAGGCTCGCTTGGCCCTCTTTCCTGGCCATAGCCTTGATCATATCCAGATCGGCCTGTTCCCAGGCGCGGTTCTGGCGGATGCGTACCAGCATCTGCTCCCATTCGTGTTTGCTGTTTTCCTTGAGACCAAGTACAAGGGGCATCCGTTCCACGGGAGGCATCTGCTTGAGCGCCCACAGGGCACTGATGGCATCCTTCGAGCCCGGCAGATCGTGGATCCAGGCCAGCGGCATCCCAATGAAGGGCAAAACATCTTCGAGCAGTTTGCGCTCGGCAGCCGGAATGCGTGAGCGGATCCCGGCTGCCCATGAAGCGCGGATGCCAAATTTCTCGGGCGTATGCAGCACGTGCATGCTGATAAAGAGTTCGTAGGCCGTGCCGCTTTCCCAATGCAGGGCCGGAGTGGATGTCTGTGGTTCGCTCATGGGATCATCCTTTACCACGCGCCCGGGTTGGTGGTGGCTTTATTGAGTTTCCCGCCGATCTTGATCAACAGTTGACCGGTTTCGGGGGCGAGTCCGGCGCGCAGCTCAGGATGTTCCTGGAGCAGGCTGCCGATGGCGTTCAGCAGCGCGCCCATGTGGGCGGTGATGGCCAGGCGCTCGGCAGGCAGGAGGCTTTGTGTATCAGGTTGTGAACAAGTTTCCATATCGGTACCCATGTAGATGACGAATTCTTTCGGATGGACAGAACGGGTGGAACAAACGCTGCAGATCATTCGGGGCCTCCTTTCTTTGGAAGGTGATGATCTAAGTTAGGCGATTGTCTATATTAGACGTTTATCTAACATAGATTATAGTCAAAATTATACATTTGTCAAGATGTACTTTTGAAAAACTTGATCGGAGGTAGCGTGATTGTTCCAATTTTGGTAAAGCCTATAGCTGAAAAGTGTTTTCTCCCACTTTATGCCTAATTTCGGGCCGTTTTTGGGGAAGAAACCGAGGAAATCTAGCAAAACCTAGTACCCTTCTCCCACTTTGGCAAGAAGTGAAAGCAGTTTACCAATTTTGGAACAGTCACGGTAGCGTTGGTGCATGGCTGAACAGGGTATAATTTGCTCATCAGCGAAAGCAGGGTACTTATGACCACGTTTACCATCACAATACCCGATGAGAGAATAAAGAAACTGAAAGAAATTTCCGAGCGTTTTCGGGTTGCGCCTGAAGAATTGGTGCGCGCAAGCCTGGAAGATTTGTTGACGCGTCCAATGGATGATTTTCAGAAAGCGCTTGAGCGCGTTCTTGCCAAAAATGCTGACCTTTATAAACGATTGGCTTAATGCGCTATATAACGGTGGGAGAAGTGCTCGAGCTTTACAGCCGCGTCATGAATCAATCGGGCGGCTCGGTGGGGCTTCTTGATCTTGGCGCCTTGGAATCCGCAGTGCTCAGCCGCGTATGACTTTCAATAGCGAGGAACTGTATCCAACAATCGTGGAAAAAGCATCTGCTCTGGGCTATTCGATCATTCAAGACCATCCATTTGTAGACGGTAATAAGCGCGCGGGCCATGCCGCGCTGGAAACCTTCTTGATGTTGAATGGCTATGAGATTTTTGCAAGTGTGGATGAACAAGTGGAAATTATCCTTGCCGTTGCTTCTGGGAAGGTAAACCGAAACATGTTTACGGATTGGCTGCAGAATCACATCGCCGAGTATCCATAAGTTCAAAAGAAATTCCCTATAGAACATCAAACCCGCCGCAGGCACTGACCTGCGGCGTTGACTGTATAAACCCGCCAGTTTGATCCCCGCCGGCATCTCGTCCCAGGTGCGGCCATCCAGGATGCGGCCGGCTTTCTTTTTGTTCGTTCCGCCCCACTGTTTGAAGAAGAATGCTTTTGTTCTCTGGTACAACCCTGCGGCTTTTTTGAATTTATCGCAGGGTATATTTCAATTGCGCGAAATGGAACGATTTGCCGTATAATATTTTTAACTCATCTGATGGGTAATCAGATGCTCGATCCCTCCTGCTCCCTCGAAACCTTTTTCTATAGCG
The DNA here is from genome assembly GCA_041301605.1 of Chloroflexota bacterium. Lineage (GTDB taxonomy): Bacteria > Chloroflexota > Anaerolineae > Anaerolineales > Villigracilaceae > VGNO01. The sequence continues at coordinate 3,591 of JBFYSM010000304.1, forward strand.
AAGGCGGTATACGATGAAGCTCTTTATCTCATACTCCCGAAGAGATCTGGCATTTGTGGAAAGATTGGCCAGGGACTTGACCAAGGCGGGTCATACTGTATGGTATGACCTATCCAACCTGGAGGGCGGTGACCGTTGGGGAGTGGAGATCCAGAATGCCATCCGCCAGAGCGAGGTGGCCCTGGTGGTGATATCGCCGAGTTCGGTTGCCTCGGAGTGGGTGGAAAAGGAATTCCTGTATGCCAGTAACCGGCATCTCAGGGTTGTCCCTTTGTTGTATCAGGCTTGCGAATTGCCGCTCTGGCTGCTCAATATTCACTACATTGACGTACAGGGCGGGAATTATCAGCAGAATTTCCCGCACATCCTGAGGGTGCTGGCCGGCGCCCCACAGGCCGGTAAGGCTGGAGTCCGCCCGGCCGCGGTGGGGAAGCCCACCAAGGGATCCAAAACGAAGACCGTTCTCATCAGCGCAGGTGTATTGGCGATGGTTTGCGTGGTCGTGTTCATTGGAGTGCTCTTGGTGTCCAATGGAGGCCTGGCGAAAATCCTTTCAGCCATTGGGCTTGGTAATTTGCCGGCCACATCTCCGCCTTCGACAGAGCATCCAGCAACGGAACCACCGCCAACCGAGCCGCCGGTGACGGAAGAACCTTCCATTCCGCTCGAGATCACGGATTCCAAGGGGGTTCCCATGGTGCTGATCCCGGCCGGGGAGTTTAT
>JBFYSM010000322.1:0-3077 GCA_041301605.1 Chloroflexota bacterium
AACGAAGATTGCCTATTAAATTTTTGTTGTTTTATTCCAGGGAGGCGGCCTTCCATCGCTGCAATCTACCCTCATGCACAGCCCAGCAGGAATTCCTCCACGAACTTATTGAACGCCAGCGGGTTCTCCATACTCATGCCGTGACTCGCGGCGGGGATCACCCTGGCTTCGGCCTGTGGGATACGGCGCAGGAACTCCTCTGTGTGGCGGTATGTACCCTTCGCCTCGTATTCTCCGTTCAGCACCAATGTGGGGCATGCAATCTTTTCAAGCGGGAACCTGGCGAAACTGTAGAACGATGCCCAGATTTTCAGGTACTCGTTGCTATCTACCTGTAGCATACTTCGAATCATGTATTCGCGGGCAACATCGCTCAAGAAGTGCTTGCCCCACAGAATGCGCGCCAGCCTGAACGAAAAACGCGTGAACTGCTCGACGCTGAGCACCCGCATCGTCATCTGCATGGCCCACTTCGGGAAGAGCACGTAGCGAACCAGTTTCTCGATCGGGATCAGGCTGGCCGAAACCGGGCTGCTGGCCAGCACCAGCGCCCGTGGATGTTCCGGGTGGCGCGTGGCAAACGCCTGGGCGATCACCCCGCCCATCGACAGGCCGCAGATGAAAGGCGATGAAATCTCCAGCTCCTCCAGCAGGGATGCCAGGTCATCGGCAAAAGTGGCGATGGTGTACCGCTCCAGGCCGGATGCACCCGTCCGGCCATGCCCGCGCAGGTCATAGCGCACAAGCCGATACCGGGAGGAAAAACACTCCCACTGCGGCTCCCAGATGCGCGCATCCGCAAAAGCGCCGTGGATGAAAACCAGCGCCGGGCCTGCCCCGATCTGCTCGTAATAATGATCCAGGTTGTTAACACGGATGGTGGGCATTTTTCCTGCAACTCGGTTGTACGGACAGTTCTCTTTCAGTGTAAAATCTGTATCATCTCCATAACTTGGGGGGCGGGGGATGTGTGGGCGGCGAAGCCGCCCCCCCCGTCTTCCCCTATTTATTGAGAAGTTACTAAAATCTGATATAGCTAAAGTGAGTATATAAAATCCAGGCATCAATGTCAATAGGTTCCCCATGCCCATTCTTACCCTTACAACCGATTTCGGTCTCAAGGATGGCTTTGTTGGCACGATGAAAGGCGTCATCCTGGGCATCTGCCCGGGAGCAAAACTCATCGATCTGACCCATACCATCGCCCCACAGAATGTTCTCGAAAGCGCCTTTGCGCTCTGGCGGGCGTATTCGTTCTTCCCACCTGGAACGGTTCACCTGGCCGTGGTGGATCCCGGCGTTGGGACGGAGCGCCGTCCGCTGGCAGCCCGCATCGGCGAGCACTTCTTCGTCGGGCCGGACAACGGCCTGTTCACACCCATCTATGAAGACGCCGAAAAGAACCGATGGAAGATGGATATCGTACACCTGACGAACGAGAAATACTGGCTGCCGGCCATCAGCCAGACTTTCCACGGACGGGATATCTTTTCCCCGGTTGCGGCGCACCTGGCCAATGGCATCCCGTTGTCGGACCTCGGGCTTGCGATCCATAACCCAATCCGCATCCAGCTCCCGAAGCCCGAGAAGACGATGGCAGGCTGGCGTGCCCATGTGACGGTGGTGGATGTATTCGGCAACTGCACCACCGATCTGCCTGCGCCGGAAGTGATTGGTTCGAAAGATGTGTCGTTTCAAGTTTGTGGACGCACCATTCGTGGATTGGTTGATTCTTACGGCCACAAAGAGCCTGGTGAACTAGTCGCCCTGGTGGACAGCGAAGACTTCGTCGAGATTGCGGTCGTCAACGGAAGCGCGGCGCAGGAGTTGGGGTTAAAGGTGGGGGATGTGGTGGAGGTGTTTCTCTCGACTTAAGGTAGAATCGAAACGCAAACCATAGACCGGTGTTATCCATTTCGGTTGCCTATGACAGTTGAATCTCCGCTCCTTGTCGAAAACCTTTCCTTCCGTTACCGTGACCGGCAGGAACTGGCCATCCGGAACCTCTCGTTTTCTGCCAGCCCCGGTGAAATCCTGCTGATTGCCGGCGCAAGCGGTTGTGGCAAAACCACCCTCATTCGCTGTATCAACGGCCTGATCCCTCGCACCTACAAGGGCGAAGTGACGGGCCGTATTTTATTGTCCGGGCAGGATGTCTCTGGCTGGCAGCTTTCGAAGATCTCCCAAACGGTCGGGACAGTGCTGCAAGACCCGGAGCGGCAGATCCTGGGGACGAAAGTGCTGCACGAGGTGGCATTTGGGCTGGAAAACCTGGGCCTGCCACGCCCCGAGATCATCACCCGCGTGGATGAAGCGCTCAATTACCTGAACATCCCCTACTTGCGCGACCGCGAGACTTTCAACCTTTCGGGCGGCGAGAAGCAGAAGGTAGCCCTGGCCGGGGTGCTGGCGATGAGACCCTCCATCCTGCTCCTGGATGAGCCACTGGCCAGCCTCGACCCTGCTTCTGCCTACGAAACCCTGGATATGGTCCGCCATCTGGCCGATGAGGGCATGACTGTGTTGATGGTAGAGCACCGCGTCGAAGATGTGATGCGCATCCGACCAGAACGGGTCATGTTCATGTCGGATGGCGAGATCCGTTACCTCGGCCTGCTGACGGGACTCGAAGAAGTGGTGGATTACCACGAGGTCAAACTGCCCGCTCCGACCATCATCCAGCGCGCCGCTCAGGATCCGCCCCCGGCAGCGTTGGATATCCTCCCATCGGCGGCAGGTTCAGGGTCGGATGATGAAGCGCTCGTCCGGTTTGAGGATGTTGCATTCGGTTACGAGAGCGAAGTCGAGGTGTTGCATGGCATCAACCTGGAGATCCGCCGCGGGGATGTGATCGCCGTGCTGGGCCCGAATGGGGCAGGCAAAACCACCTTCGTTAAGCATGCCATTGGCTTGCTCAAACCGAAGATGGGCCGGGTACTGGTGCAGGGACGGGATACCAAGGAAGCCAGCGTGGCGCAAATCGCCAGCACGCTCGGGTATGTGTTCCAAAGCCCAAGCCACATGCTCTTCGCACCGACCGTCCACGAGGAATTGGCGTTCGGGCCGAAGAATCTCAA
>JBFYSM010000332.1:0-6913 GCA_041301605.1 Chloroflexota bacterium
GGCTTCGCCGCCCACACACCCCCGCTCCCCAAGTTATTGAGATGATACCAATTTTTTCTCTGTAGAAGCCTTTTCTTGAGAGCGCTGCCAAAAACAGGAGCAGATCCGTGTCGCATCTCACGCTTGAGGATATTGCTGAGCAGGCCAGGGTATCACGTTCGACAGTTTCACGGGTTGTGAACAATCATCCCAATGTCAGTGAGGATGTCCGTAAGCGTGTTTTGGGAGTTATTCAAAATACCGGGTATCAACCACATGCCGCGGCGCGCGCGCTCGCATCCCAACGCTCCTGGACCATTGGCCTGATCCTGCCGCATAGTGTCAGCTTCTTCTTCACCGACCCATATTACCCACACCTGACCAAAGGGGTTGCCCAGGGATGCAACCAACATAATTACACCCTGGCGCTTTTCCTTGTTGATACGAAGGAGAATGAGGAGAAGATCTTCCCTGGGGTTGCACGCAAAGGATTTCTGGATGGTGTGGTTGTGCAATCCGGTCACCATGGCGATCAAGGGATAATCGGCCGGATGATCGATGCCAATATTCCCCTTGTTGTCGCTGGTCGCCCCTTCCGATCCGATAATGTCAGCTACATTGACATTGATAATGTGAACTCCGCCTACCACGCTGTCAGCCACCTCATCCGGTTGGGACGAAAGCGAATTGGAACGATTTCGGGACCTGGCAACAGCACCGTGGGCATTGACCGTTTGCAAGGGTATCGAAAGGCAATGACAGAACGAGGCCTCGGGATCGACGAAACCCTGATTGCAGAAGGAGACTTTACAGAAACCGGGGGATATTATGCGATGCGAAAACTGTTATCCTATAAGCCGGATGCAATCTTTGCTGCATCCGATGTGATGGCAATGGGAGCGATGCGTGCCGTTGCTGAAGCCAATCTAAATATCCCCGAGGATGTAGCCTTTGTTGGATTCGATGACCTCCCCATTGCAACTTATTCTGATATCCAGTTGACCACAGTCCGCCAGCCGGTGGTTCAATTTGGGATACTCGCGGTCGAAACCCTGATCGATCTGATCGAAAATGGCATCAAACCACCCCGTCACATCATCCTGGATACCGAACTGATCATCCGGGAATCCTGTGGTGGTTCTCACAGGTGATTGGATTGCCGCCTATGAGTCAAATCGTTTTATTGGCCGTCGTTGGGAGCACTCTCAAGATCGAGCGCTCATTGCGATGTGGTCAGGAGGAGGTGAATTCTCAAAAGAAAGCCCAAGATAATGATCTTCCCGTATCTCATCAATCACTCAAATAAAGAAAAAAAGGAGAAAGAAAGAATGAAACGCTTAACCACAATTCTGTCCCTGTTGATCATCGCCTCGATGGTTCTTGCAGGCTGCGCCCCCAAGGAATTAACAGCTGAAGAGGTGAGTGAATTGGCGGCCAACCTGCCTCGCGACGAAACCATGTACTTCAATGGTCAACAGTGGGGTTCGGTTGTTTGTTGGAATCCGTACTCTTCCAACTGCAACAACGCGATGGCCATCGTCCAGGGGGATAGCGCCCGCGTCACCATGTTCGAGACCCCGTACCTGTATAACATGCTGGATGGCAAGCAGTATCCTTTGCTGGCGGATGGCGATTATACATGGAACGATGCGCTTACCGAGATCACCTTCAAGATCAAGAAGGCTGCCGAATGGAGCGATGGCACCCCGGTAACCGCCGAGGATGTCGCTTATACTTGGGCCAGCCATGTCAAGTACAACACCCCTACTGGTGCTGGCAACAAAGATTACATCGATACCATCGAAGCAGTTGATGCCCAGACGGTTGTGATCAAGGCCAAGCTGGGTGCAGATGGCAAAGCCGTCAATCCCCTGATCGTTGCTGCCTACGTAAGCAGCAACTATGTCATCCAGAAAGCCTGGACCCAGACATTGGAAGCGCGCGCCGGTGGCGATGCCACCGCCTTTATGGCTGATGCCGCGGAAGATGTCGTTTACTCCGGTCCCTATCACAAATTCTTCACATCCGATGAAAAGGTCGTTCTCGTTCGTGATGACGACTACTGGGGCCAGGATAAATCCATGTGGGGTGATCTGCCTGCTCCGAAGTATCTCGCCCATGTGATCTTCAAGGATAATGCTGCCGGTACAACCGCTTTGCAAGCCGGTGAGGTGGATGTCAGCCAGCAGTTCAACTCCAATGTCCAGGATTTGTGGCTCGTGCAAGGTTTGCCCATCTCCACCTACCTGCCCGATGCTCCTTATGGTATTGGCGCCAGCCTCCCGACCGCTTTCTACAACCTGGAATCCCCTGGTTTGGACAATGTTGCGGTCCGCAAGGCCATTGCCATTGCCGTTGACTATCCCACCATCATTGCCAACGCCATGACCAACCAATCGGCTACCTTCGATCAGGTTCCTCGCTCGCTGATGAACCCGACCCCGGGTGAGCAGGCTATGTACGATCAAGCAGCTGTGGCAGATCTGCAGTGGGCTGGCAACGACATTGAAGGCGCCATAGCACTGCTTGACGCAGCCGGTGTTGTCGATACCGATGGGGATGGTTGGCGTGAATACAACGGTCAAAAGCTTAGCTATATCGCCACCTGCCCCAATGGCTGGTCCGACTGGCAGGCTGCGATTGAAGTGGTGGCTGCCGCTGGACAGGCCATTGGCATCGACATCACAACCAACTTCCCTGAATGGTCCGTATATCAGACCGTCGTCACCAAATCGGATTCACCTCTCCCCGCCGGCTATGATATCTTCATGATGTGGAGTGCCGGCGCTGGCCCCACCATGCCTTGGGGCCGCATCCGCAATTTGCTCAGCTCTGAATGGGTGGGCATGGCAAGCAACTGGAACGGCAACTGGGGTCAGTATAGCAATCCTGACGTTGATGCCTTGATCCAGGCCATTCCCGGCATGACCGACCCGGCGGAGTTGAAGGAAGCCTACACGGAATTGGTTCGGATCTACCTGACCGATATCCCCTCCTTCACACTCATGTATCGTCCTCAAGCGTTCCACACGGTGAACGAGAGTGTTTGGACCAACTTCCCTCACCAGGGCGATGGTACCAATCCGCCCGTCCCGCCGATGGACTGCACAGACGGTTGGGGCATCGCATGCCTCTTTAACGTAACGCTGGTTAACCCGTAAACGATAGTTCATGATATAACAGCCATGTTCCACTTCGGAACATGGCTGTTGATTATATTAGAACTTACGCAGTTCAAGGTGGTTGGGGTGTGATGGATGGGCGAAACCCGTCCATCACACCCCCGAAACCTCTCCAACTGCGTAACTCCTATATATGTAACCGGAGGTGCTGGGTTGAAAGGATACCGAAAGTATTTCCTCAATAAGCTGCTTTGGTTCTTGGTTACCCTTGTCTGCGCATTCCTGTTGAATTTCATCCTGCCCCGCCTGATGCCGGGGGATCCGGTGGCAGCCATCGTAGCCAGGCTGGCCCAGGGTATGAGCAATGCGACCGGGGTCCAGGCGATTTACCAGCAATACGCGGATCTATTTGCAACCAACAGGCCATTGCTTGAGCAATTTTTCATCTATGTTAGGAATGTGGCACAAGGCGATTTCGGTTTCTCCTTCAGCCAATATCCCAGAACGGTTATAGATGTTATCAAATCTTCCATCATGTGGACAGTTTGCTTGCAGTTCCCGGCCATCATCGTTGGTTGGCTGATCGGGAACACGCTCGGCGCGTTGGCTGCTTATCTCAGGAAGGGCTTCGATAAAGTCCTCATGCCGGTTAGTATTTTTGTGAGCAATTTCCCGGCATTTGGCATGGCAGTTATTTTGCTGGTCATTTTTGCAATCAATTTAAAATGGTTCCCAACCTCGGGAGGCTATGGATTTGACCTGATCCCCAACTGGAGCTGGAAATTCGTCTGGTCTGTGATCGTTCACTATCAATTGCCATTCTGGTCGATCGTGTTGATCATCATCGGCGGCCAGGCGATCGGCATGCGCTCGATGTCCATCTATGAGTTGAATGCAGATTATGTAAAATACAGCCGTTTCCTGGGCATCAAAGACCGCAAGATCATCGGCTATGTATTCCGGAATGCCATGCTTCCGCAGGTGACCGGTCTGGCGTTGTCGATCGGTACCATGGTGGGTGGCAACCTCGTGGCAGAGATCATCTTCAGCTATCCGGGGCTTGGTTCCACCATCCTGACGGCTGTATTGGGAGGGGATTATCCGCTCATCTCGGCAACCACCCTGCTCATCACGTTGATGTTGCTGAGTGCGACATTCATCATCGAAATCCTATATGGGTTTATTGACCCGCGCATCAAGGCGGCGCAGTCGGATTAGGCAGGGATACTGCTATGAAACATACACTTCAACAGGTTTTTCACTCCGGTAAGTTTGTTGTTGGTTTTTCTATTTTTATGGCAGTTCTGCTGATTGTGATCATATATCCACTGATCATAACAAACCGGCCATTGCAGATCCTAAGCCAGGGTACTTTCCTTCCACCGGGGATCTATGTCAATGTTTATGACAGCCTCGGTTCCACCCGGTATATCCTCCTCCTGGATGATGCCGCTGCCAAGCGAATTGCCAGCAAGTTGAGCGAAGATGACCGCCTGGCCATGCAGAAATGGCTTGTGGCAACCGGGCTCCCTGAAAATGAGGTTGACATCCAGGATACTATAAAACTCCTGGGACAGTGGGAGAGCCATTATGACCCACAGCTCAATGTCGCTGGCTTGACGAATGCCGAGCGGAATTACTATATCCGGCTCGATGTATCGCTGGATGGACTCCTGTCGACCGAGGCGGTGATCATTGCAGGAAAAAACCCCGATACGGGTGCCCTGGAGGAGAAAAGGATTGTCGAACTGACTGATTATGTGAATGTCAGCCAGGTTGCAAATGTGCGCGTGTTGCCGCTGGGAACCGATAACTTCGGCCGGGATGTGTTGACGGAGCTGGTTAAGGCCACCGCCGTGTCCTTGGAGATCGGTTTGGTAGCCGGTGTCATAGCAACCTTGATCGGTTTGACGCTGGGATTGCTGGCGGGGTATATCGGCGGTTTGGTGGATGACATCATCATGTTCTTCACCAATATCTTTACCGTCATCCCCGGCTTTGTGTTGTTGATCCTGATCTCCTTTAGCATCGGGCAGGAACAACGCGGTCCCTTTACCATCGCAGTGGTGATCGGGTTCACATCCTGGTATTGGACAACCCGGGCTGTGCGGGCGCAAGTGGTTTCGCTGCGCAACCGTGACCACGTCAACTTGTCGAAACTATCCGGGCACTCGATCATTCACATCATTGTCACTGATATTTTGCCTTACATTGCTTCCTATGTGGTCATGGCGCTCATCCTGCAGATCTCCTCGGGTATCCTGGCGGAGGCCGGGTTATCGATCCTTGGGTTGGGCCCGAGGACAACGGAAGTGCCAACACTGGGATTGATGATGCAATGGGCAATGATCTACCAGGCGCAGATCCTTGGAAAATGGTGGGCGTATTTCCCCGTGATCGTAGTAATCGCCCTGATTACATTCTCGATGAACCTGATGAATACCGGACTCGACCAGGTATTCAATCCGGCCTTAAGGGAGTAGGTGGTTGCTATGTCAAGAGTAATCTTAGAGGTCAAGGAACTGACAACCAAATATATCACCCGGTTCAAGGAAGATATTTACGCCGTTGACCACGTTTCCCTCAAGGTCGAAGAAGGGAAGTCGCTGGGAATCGCAGGAGAATCCGGCTGTGGCAAGTCGACACTGGCGCTCAGCCTGATGGGGTATTACTTCGCTCCGCTCCACTACATGAGTGGTGAGATCATCATCGACGGGCGCAATATTTCCGGGATGAATCCGGATGAAATCCGTAAATCCATTTTAGGGAATGAGATCTCCTATATTCCCCAAGCCGCGATGAATGCCCTCAACCCCACCCAGAAGGTTATCAAATTCATCGAGGATGTCATTCAAGCACACGATCCGAAAGCCACCAGGAAAGAGATTTATGAACTTGCGAGAGAACGCTTCGAGATTTTGGGGCTTCCAGCGGATGTATTGCAAAAATACCCGGTCGAACTTTCGGGGGGCATGAAACAGCGCACGGTGATCGCGACATCTGTGATCCTTTGCCCCAAAGTGTTGATCGCGGATGAGCCTTCCTCCGCACTCGATGTGACTTCACAAAAGATGGTTATCAAGATGCTGCTGGATTTGATGGAAAAGGGTTTCATCAAATCGATGATCTTCATCACGCACGAGCTTCCACTGCTCTACAATGTGACCGATGACATCATGGTCATGTACGCCGGGCAGATCGTGGAGAAGGGCACTGCAAAGGAAGCCGTGTTCGATCCGCTCCACCCATATTCCAAAGGTCTTATGGGGTCGATCATTGTACCGGAAAGTGGTCTACGGGATGTCAAACTGGCTGCCATTCCCGGCGTACCGCCCAATCTAAAAAAGCCACCGGAAGGTTGCCGGTTCCTTGTACGCTGTAAATACGCTCAACTGGAATGCAAGGCGCGTTCTGTTGATCTTCGTGAAATTGAAGGTGGTCGCGCTTACCGCTGTATCTTTTCGGAAGAAAAACTGAGAGAGGTTTATAAAAATGGCTGACAAAAAAATATGCCTGAGCGGATCGGGGCTGACCAAGGTATTTGGGTTTGGCCGCCAGAAAACCATTGCCGTTGATCATGTGGACTTCAATTTTTACGAGGGTGAAGTCATCTCGCTCGTGGGCGAATCAGGCAGCGGAAAAACCACGTTAGCAAAGATGCTCCTGGGGTTGATCGGCACCACGGAGGGGGAGATTTACTTCCTGGGGAAGAAGCGTGATATCAGTACGCAAAGGAAGAGAAGGGAATATTGGAAAGGCATCCAGGCGATCTTTCAGGATCCGTACTCATCATACAACATATTCAATAAGAT
>JBFYSM010000394.1:0-5454 GCA_041301605.1 Chloroflexota bacterium
CTGCGCACCAGGCGGACGCCTGATCGGTCTCGATGTAGATCCCCAGGCGCTGGCGCTCGCCCGTGAGAACTTGGCTCCTTACGGCGAACGCATCCGGCTGATCCAGGCCTCCTATGTTCTCCTGGGCAAGATCGTTCAGGAAAACGCTCTGACCGCAGCAGATGGCATCCTGCTCGACCTGGGAGCATCCTCGATGCAGTTCGATACCCCGGAGCGGGGTTTCTCCTTCCTGGCAGATGGCCCGCTCGATATGCGCTTCGACCCGGGTTGTGCCACCACCGCTGCTGACCTGGTGAATGACCTGACCGAATGGGAACTGGCGGAACTCCTCTACCGCTACGGGGAGGAACGGGCTGCCCGGCGCATCGCCCAGGCCATTGTCCGGGCCCGCCCGTTGCGTACGACCCGTGAGTTGGCTACCGTCATCGGGGCTATTGCCCGCCGGGGCGAGGCCCAGCATCCTGCCACACGCACGTTCCAGGCCCTGCGGATCGCCGTCAACGAGGAACTGGACGCCATCGAGGAAGTGCTCCCGCAAGCCGTACAAGCCCTGAAACCGGGTGGCAGGCTGGCAGTCATCTCCTTCCACTCGCTGGAAGACCGGATCGTTAAAACATTCATCCGCCGTGAAAGCCGCGACTGCATCTGCCCTCCCCGCCAGCCGGTCTGCACTTGCGGGCACAAAGCAAGCCTGAAAGAAATCAACCGTCACCCCGTCACACCTACGGAAGAAGAAATCAAACGCAACCCGCGTTCACGCAGCGCCAAATTGAGAATAGCAGAGAAGATTGCAGCTGAGTAAAGAGCGAACATGGAAAAGATCAAGAACCTGTTCCAGACATATCGCCAGGCCGTCTGGCGCACCCAGCGCCAGTGGATCGGCCTTGTTTTGATTCTGGTGGTGGTATCCGTGATGGTGGCTGGCCTTTATCTCAACGTTACAGCGCGCACAGCCCTGGCCGGCCGTTCGATCCAGGCAATACGGGAGCAGATCACGGAAAACGAGCTGGTAAACGCTGACCTGGCAACAGAATATGCCAACCTTACCTCCACCGAAGTGATGGAGCAACGTGCCCGGACACTTGGATTCCGCCCTGTCGAATCGAATGAACTCATCTTTCTCAATGTACAGGGTTATTTGCCAAAACCGGATTTCAGACCTGCCGCAGCAGGACAGAACCCTGCAAACAACCCGCTCCCGCCGGAATATACCGAATCGCTCCTGGATTGGTTTGGCAGATACCTGGTCTCTTCTCCCCTCGATGGAGCGCAGAGATGAATGCGAAACTCGCCTGGCGATATCGTATCACGCAGGTTGGCACGGCGCTTGTAGCACTGGCGATCCTGGTGCAGATCACCCGCATCCAGAACAGCGTACAGGCCCAGGCCATCCTGGATGATACCTACCGCTACGAAGGGGAATGGACAATCTTCTACCCACCAAGAGGCGAGATATTCGACCGCAATGGAAAATTGCTGGCCGGCAATACGATCGTCTATGAAGTAGCTGTGAACCTCCAGGAAGTGGAAAACCCGCACACGATCGCCCTGGCAACCAGTGTGCACCTGGGCTTGGATTATGCTACTGTCTATGATCAAATCACTAATCCGGGTGCGGGGGTGGTCAGCCTGGTACTGGACGATTACGTTTCACCTGACAGGATCAACGAAACGAAAAAGTTGATGGACAGCCTGGAAAACGAGACCAGTGGTTTGGGTGATGCCAACCGCCCCAGCCTGGCCGGTTTGACCTTCAATGCACACTTGCAGCGCAGCTACCCCGAGAACAGTCTGGCTTCGAACATTTTGGGCTATGTCAACCGTGAACTGCGCGGGTATTACGGCATCGAAGAGAAATACAATGACCAGCTCGCTGGCGTTCCCGTGACGGCCTGGGTACCACTAAATCCAAACCTGGTGGAAGAGGCACCCGAAATCCGCCCCAGCACAACGCTCGTACTGACAATCGATCGCGATATCCAGTCTGCTGTGGAACAAATCCTCGATGAATCGATCGGCACGTATGGGGCAGAATCAGGCACCATCCTGGTCATGGATCCCCAGACAGGCGATATTCTTGCCATGGCATCCACCCCCAGGCTCAACCTTAACGAGTATTGGAACATTAACGATATCTTCCCCGGTGAAACGCCCTTCAACCGGGCCATCAGCCAGGCTTATGAACCCGGCTCTGTTTTCAAGATCCTGACCATGGCATCTGCCCTGGATGCTGGTGTTGTTCAACCCGGTACGATCTTTGTGGATACCGGTATTTTTACCTACGGCGGCACGAACATCCGCAACTGGGATGGGCGTGCCTGGGGCGCACAGGATATGATCGGCTGCCTGCAGCACTCCTTGAATGTCTGCCTGGCATGGGTAGCCACCCAACTGGGTGCCGAGGATTTTTACCGCTACATGCAGGCCTTTGGCCTGGGTCACAAAACCGGCATCGACCTGACTGGTGAAATTTCCGGAAGGTTGAAACTACCGGGAGATACAGATTGGTACCCCGTGGAGTTGGCCACCAATTCCTTCGGTCAGGGCGTCTCCGTGACGCCCATCCAGATGGTTATGGCTGCTTCAGCGATCGCCAACAAGGGCCAGATGGTGTATCCGCACCTGCTCAAAACGATCGTCCAGGATGGCCAGGTGCGCGAGATCACGGCTCCACAAATCGTTGGTTGGCCCATTTCCGAAGCTACAGCCCGTACGCTATCCGAGATGCTGGCTATTTCCCTGGAGAATGAGGCGTCCGATGCATTGGTGGAAGGCTACCGCGTTGCAGGAAAGACCGGCACAGCCCAGATCCCAACCCCATATGGACATTACGATTTCAACCAGACCAATGCATCCTTTATCGGCTGGGGACCGGTTGATGAGCCTCGATTCATGGTTTACGTTTGGCTGGAAAAACCCAGTGCATCCATCTGGGGTTCGGAGACTGCCGCCCCCACATTCAGCCGAATTGTGCAGCGGTTGGTGGTTTTAATGGATATCCCCCCCGATTCCGTCCGTCTCCAGGCGACCACCGGCCCATGAGGAAAATGTGCTAACGCTCAATGATGTATACGAAGCCCTGACCAGTTACCGCCCGGCGATGGACCTGCCCGTCATCACCGAGGCGGCAATCGATTCCAGGCAGGTCATCCCCGGCTCGTTGTTCGTGGCGATCCCAGGCGAAAAAGTGGATGGTCACGATTACGTGGCAGATGCCTTCCGCCGCGGGGCTTCGTTCGCATTGATCCAGCACGATCTCAAAGAACCGTACATCACGATAGATCTGAGAAGCGCTCCAGACATGGAGTTACTCAGGTCGCTGGCGCATCAACCGTGCTGCATCCACGTACATAATACCCTGACCGCCCTGCAACAGATTGCCCGCTTCTGGCGGCGCCGGCTGGACCTGCGCGTGATCGGGATCACAGGCTCGGTTGGTAAATCGACAACCAAGGAACTGGCCGCTGAGGTGCTCAACCAACGTTACCGCACCCTAAAGAATCCGGGTAATTTGAACAACGAGATTGGATTACCCCTGACCATCCTGCGACTTGGCCAGGGATACGAAAAGGCCGTTCTGGAAATGGGCTTCTACGTTCCCGGCGAGATCGCCCTGTTGTGCGATATCGCCCTGCCGCAAGTTGGAATGATCACCAATATTGGTACAGTACATGCTGAGCGCGCCGGCTCGCAGGAGGCCATCGCGCGCGGCAAAGCCGAACTCGTGCAGGCTCTCCCCCCCGCCCCTGAAGGTGTTGCCATCCTGAACTACGATGATCCCTGGGTACGCCCGATGGCGGAAAAGACCAAAGCGCAAATCCTGTTCTACGGGCTCGACCCGGCTGCCGATCTTTGGGCTAACCATGTGGAAAGCATGGGGCTGGATGGCATCCACTTCCACCTGCACTACCGCCGCGAGACCCTGCATGTCCGTGTACCCCTCATCGGACAGCACTCGGTCCACACCGCCTTGCGGGCTGCCGCGACCGGCCTTGTGGAAGGGATGACCTGGCAGGATATCCTGGAAGGGCTGCGCACCGGACACACCCAATTACGGCTGGTGGCAGTCCGTAGTGAGAGCGGTGCCCTCCTGCTGGATGACACCTACAATGCATCGCCTGAATCCACGATCGCTGCCCTGAACTTATTATCCGAAATGGATGGGAAGCGGGTAGCCGTGTTGGGTGATATGCTCGAACTCGGCCCCTACGAACGCCAGGGCCACGAGATGGTCGGCATCCGCGCCGCCAAGGTGGCTGACCGCCTGGTAACGGTTGGAGAGCGCGGTCACATGATCGCATCTTCGGCCCGCTATGCCGGCATGAGATCCGAAAAGATCATTGAGTTCGAGAAAACAGACGATGCCATCACCTACCTGCAAACGAGCCTGGGCGGACAGGATGTTGTCCTGATCAAGGGTTCACACGGCATCCGCATGGACCGTATCGTTTCTGCCCTGGAGATGCGCTCATGAAAGAATCAGCCCTGGCACTCAGCCTTACCGGCTTGAGTTTTATGATGACGGTCATCTGGGGCGGCCCGTTGCTGCGTATCCTGCGCCATTTCAAGATCGGCAAACAGATCCGCGTGGAAGAACCGGGCAGGCATTTCATCAAAATGGGAACGCCAACCATGGGCGGTGTAATGGTCATCCTGCCGGTCGCATTGCTGACTGTTCTCTTAAATGCAGCTTCCCTGCTCGGCCTGGATGTACTCGGGCAGTCGATCCTGGTACCGCTGATCGCCATGGTTGCCTATGGCGTACTCGGCGCCCTCGATGACTGGGAAGGCATCCGAGGCAAGCGGAAAGGGGATGGGCTGCGCGCTCGCACCAAGTTCGCCGGGCAGGTTGTCCTGGCTTTGGGGCTGGCCTACGTGTTGAAATATCTTCTTGATGCACCTGACCTGTACCTCCCAGGAATCGGACGTGAAATCGAATTGGGTATCTGGTATGTACCCATCGCAGCCTTCATCATCGTCGCCGAATCCAACGCGGTCAACTTCACCGATGGATTGGATGGCCTGGCAGGCCTCATCTCCGCGACCATCTTCGCCGCATACGGCGGCATTGCACTTTTACAAGGCCAGATCTTCATCGCCCGTTTCTGCTTCACCATGGTCGGCGCACTGTTCGGATTTTTGTGGTTCAATGTTCACCCTGCCCAATTGTTCATGGGCGATACTGGTTCACTCTCCCTGGGTGCCACCCTGGCTGTCATCGCCCTGATGACCGGCCAGTGGGGCCTGCTCGTGTTGATCGGGGTCATCCCATTGAGCGAAGCGCTGAGCGTAGTGATCCAGATCGGTTATTTCAAATGGACAAAGGGCCGCCGCTTCTTCCGCATGGCGCCCATCCACCTGCACTTCGAACTGCTGGGCTGGAGCGAAACACAGATCGTGCAACGCTTCTGGTTGATCAGCCTGCTGGCTGCCATGCTCGGCGTAGGTTTGGCA